>JBBRGW010000084.1:0-11383 GCA_038223525.1 Pirellulales bacterium | reverse complement strand
GAATCAACCGGCTTGTTTGTGACTCAGGATGAATCGCGCGTTGTCGGTGACGGAGGGGTAATTCTATTAAACTTGAACGCACGCGACGAGAATCGACGATTGAAAGCAGGCGATAAATTCTGAACCCCCCGTAGCGGACGCCGCCAGCGGACGCACCGGCACCCAACGGACCGCTAAACCGACCTTACGCAAAGCTCCACTCCAAAGACCGGTAATCAATCTGCGACAAATGTCCCCTACATTGCGTTGAAAAACGTTTGGGCTTCAATCTCCAATTGTTACAACCCATCCGACCATCCGCGTCAGGTGCGAGAGGCACTTCTTCGCTAGGCGAACGATTGGTACTTGCTATAGTACAATTCTCGGTCTTTACTTGCCCTTCCATTCCAGTTTTTGAATTTCAGCGTGCTAAGGTTTGGTCTGCTTAGTCAACTAACCCGCCCATCCTGGACTGGAAAGGACACTCATCGTCACATGCTCATGCGGCATCCGCTACCTGAACTACAATTTGCTTATCGATTGCCATACGGAGCTAACGTCACCGAACGGGGCGTTCAGTTTACGATCTTCAGTCGTTCTGCGACTGCAATGCGACTGCTGCTTTACAAGCACGTCGACGATCGAGAACCATCCGAAGTAATCGAATTCGATCGTCGCAACGATCGCTGGGGAGATGTATGGAGTATTTGCGTTCCGCATCTACAGCCTGGACAACTCTATCATTTACAAGCCAACGGGCCGTTTGATCCGGAGTCGGGTCAGTGGTTCGATAGCAACGCTCGACTAGTAGACCCCTACGCGAAAGCGTTAGCAGGCTGCTGCCAGCATACGACCGATGGGGTTATCCGACCTCCGAAGTGCGTGGTGGTCGATGATTCCTTCGATTGGGAAGGGGATCGGCATGTCCGGCGTTCGCTGAGCGACAGCATCATCTATGAAATGCACGTCAAGGGTTTTACGCAAAGCAAGACATCGAACGTCGAGCACCCAGGGACTTATTTGGGCGTGATCGAAAAGATCCCGTACCTGAAGAGTTTGGGGGTCACGGCTGTAGAATTGATGCCCGTTCATGAGTTCCCAATTTTGGATGTTCACGGCAACACACCGGAACGGCCGAACTACTGGGGCTACGACCCGATGGCTTTCTTTGCACCTCACCGCGGGTATGCATCGTCGAAAGAACCGGGTGCGCAAGTCCTCGAGTTCAAGCAAATGGTCAAAGCGCTGCATCAAGCCGGAATCGAAGTGATCCTCGACGTTGTCTTCAATCATACTTGCGAAGGCAACGAGCGCGGTCCGGTCCTGACATTCAAGGGGCTGGAAAACCAAGTCTACTACATCTTGAACTCGGGTGGCGCTCACTACAGCAACTACACCGGTTGCGGAAACACATTCAACGGAAATCACCCTATTTGCAGGGAACTTATATTTCATTGCTTGCGTCATTGGGTGCACAACTACCACATCGACGGATTCCGATTCGATTTGGCAAGTATTCTATCTCGAGATAGATATGGAAATCTAATGCCGCATCCTCCTTTGGTGGACTTGATCGCTGAGGATCCCATGTTGGCGGATACCAAGATCATCGCAGAGGCTTGGGATGCAGCAGGTGCTTACCAAGTGGGCTCATTCGGCGATTTGCGATGGGCTGAGTGGAACGGTCGTTATCGCGACGACGTGCGTCGCTATTGGCGAGGAGACCCGGGAATGGTCGGAGCGATGGCGACACGCTTGAGCGGTTCTTCGGACCTCTATGAGCAGTCGGGGCGAGCGCCTTACTGCAGCATCAACTTTGTGACGTCCCATGATGGCTTTACCATGAACGATCTGGTGAGTTTCAAAGATAAGCACAACGATGCCAATGGAGAAGGAAATCGAGACGGAGACAACAACAACTGCAGCGACAACTACGGAGTTGAGGGGCCAACAAAAAAGAAGAACATCGAAGCGATTCGTGTGCGTCAGA
Organism: Pirellulales bacterium; assembly: GCA_038223525.1. Taxonomy (GTDB): domain Bacteria; phylum Planctomycetota; class Planctomycetia; order Pirellulales; family Pirellulaceae; genus JBKCUI01. Next base: position 9,414 of record JBBRGW010000084.1, on the reverse strand, counting down.
TCAAGAACATGCTGTCCTCATTGATGTTGAGTCAGGGGGTCCCCATGCTGTTGATGGGGGATGAGGTTCGAAGGACTCAACGAGGCAATAACAATGCGTATTGCCAAGACAATGAGATCTCTTGGTTTAATTGGACCAATTTGGAATCCAATCCGGACATCCTCCGTTTCACACAGGCCTTAATCGAGTTTCGAAAGTTGCAACCTTCGTTGAGACGAGATCGATTCTTGACGGGACGACCTCAAGACGGCCGAGGCGTTCCTGATGTGAGTTGGTTTGAGTCGACGGGAAAGCCGATCAACTGGGATGCTCCCGACGGGACGCTCATTTGTTGGTTAGGTCGACCCTCATTGGTGGACGACCCCGATGGATTTGGCCGCGATATTTTGATCATGCTTAACGGCACCCCCGAGTCCAAGGTTTTCGCAATACCATCCCCAACGCGTGGAATCCGATGGCGCATGTTTATGGATTCGTCCAAAGACACGCCAAAGGATGTCTATCCTAATCTGGACGGTCCGTTCGCACCTGCAAACCGGCAAATCGAAGTAATGTACCGATCCACAGTCGTATGGGTTGGTGAAGACAAATAGCCGTCGGTTTGGATCGACCGAGGCCCGAAGCCCTCGGTCGAAACATTCAACGGCATTGTCGTTGCGAATAACGGGAGCCGAGCCTGGAACGCTATGGCTCGGCAGGAGCCTCGCCCTCACGAAGCATAATGGCCCTTTCTAAACGTCAACTTTTGGCAGCAATCGAACGCATTGGCGATTGGCCAGAAGTGTACGCATTTGCGTTGTTTCAACGGACGTTTCGGGTCGGTTGTGGTAGTATGGTTTCTTGATTCCATACTCGTATTTCGACAATCAAATGACCGAACTGAAACGATCCGTATTGGTAATACCCAGCTCTTCGCTAGAAGATTTGCCGGCCCGGATGGGTCACGAGTTGGCGGTTGATTTCCTGATCTCTTGGACTTCTCAATGGGATCCGAGGCTCCTGTCTTCGCTGGTTACGCTTCCTGAATGGAAGAAAGCAGATGGCAGTTCCCTCGACTTGAATTGCTCGCTAGTGCTTTGTCCTGAAATCTCGAAAGCCAAGCTGGACGTTCCTCTCCGCGAGCAGCTCGCCGCCAACCAATGTGCGGTCGTTGAGTCGCAGTGCAGGTCGCGGGCGGAACTGGTGGCAGCGCTACTTGAAACCGTTTCCGACCCCTGCAGCAGCAACGCTTCCAATTCGGACCAATCGCCGCTGTTGGTCGAAGATTTTTATGCGCTGGGCTATGCGGTATTGCAGATCCAGATCTTGGCGAGGAAGCTTCGCTATTCTTGGAACATAGACTGGATCATGTTCACGGAACAAGTTCTCTCGGCTGCCCGCGCTTCGCTTTCGCAAAATACGGAAGAAACGGAGCGATGGCTTCAAGCTAGTTTTGATTCCTTGTCGCAAGAGCGGGATCGCTATTGCTCGCAACAAGCGTATTTGCTTGACGTCGTGCTGTTGGCCCCAACCACATTAGGGCAATCGCTAAGTCGACAATTGGAGGCTACGCACCCGTTTAATATCATTGCGACCTCACGATTGTTAGGAACCCTCAAACAAAGCAACGGTGACGCTCGGACCGAGTTAGACCGAAGGCTTGCCGACAAATCTTGCTCGCTAGTTGGAGGGCTCGAACGCGAACGCCCACACGCCTATCTTTCCTCTGCGTCGATTATTAGGGATTTGGGGCGTGGACTGAAGTCTTACATTGAACAAGATGTTTCACCACCGAGGGTCTTCACCCGTTTCGAGCCCGGCTTCCTCGCGTCGTCTCCGATATGGCTGACTCAGTTTGGTTACTCCGGCGCGCTCATGGCAGCCTGGTCCGGTGGAACAATACCCGACAAAGATCAAGCCAAGATTCGTTGGCAAGCGTCTAGCGATGGGAAGTCGCTCGACACGGTGCTCGGGCACGTTTTAGATGCGGCGTGTGCCGATAGCTTTATCGATTTGGCTTCGAAACTATCCGCTCAATTGGATTACCACCATATACCGACATTGATCTTCGCTCATTGGCCTGGAATGCGGTCGGTTGCATGGGATGATCTGCAACGAGTAATCGCTCGGACGCCGGCTCTTGGCAAATTCCACACCGTCGAAGACTACTTCGCTTCGACCACTCAACCCTATTCGAGCGACAGTTTCCCGAGCAATACTTTCAAACTTCCGACACCCACTTTGGTTCCTGAATCGCAGAAGTTGCATAAACGACTGGTCGGCTACGAACAACTCCGAAGTCAAGCAGAGAGATTGTGGTCATTGCATCATCTGTGGAGCCAAGTTGCCAACCAACATTCCAAGTCCGCCGCAGCAGTCACATCCGAACAAGTTGAAATTTCGGACCTGCTCGCTCAACTAGATGGCTGGTTTGACGGGACCTCGAACCCTGAGGGACTGGCTGATCGCATCGCGGGATGCAAATCCAAATTGATGGGACGGATTGAGCTCGCACTTGCCGGTAGTAAGAAGGCGTTGCAAACCACCGGTGCGGCACCGAGCAGTGAACAAAGCTATTTGGTCGCCAATCCCTCCAACCACCCGCAACGGCTCTTTTTAAGCGACATCCCGGGGAGCGTGGATGCAGCGTCATGCACCCGAATCTACGCCTCGGAATGCGATGCTGGGAAATCGCGAGTGGTTATCGACATCCCTTCGTTTGGTTTCGTGCGGTTTCTCACTAAAACGTCGAGTGGATTCGGCACCGATACGAAATCGTCGTCGAAGCCATCCTTCTGGAAGCGGGTGGCAGGGGCACGATCCGGCATCGCGCAGAAAGACTGGACCTTGGCAAATGAGTTTATGGAGATTCAAATCGATCCTAAACGGGGTCACTTGCGATCGGTTTTTGTTTCTAACAAACGGGGCAGCCACATGAGCGGGATGGCGTCTCTGGTTCGAGGGGCAGCAGATGTGCTTCGCAAATGGGACGATGCGGACTGTATCGAACTGACCGATGTTCGCTTGCGAGTAGTAGAGACATCGCCTTTGTTAGGTATTATTGAAGTTGTCGGATCAGCGTTAAACTCGGATGGAACATTAGCAAAGCTCACCACCCGATACACATTGTGGAAAGGGGCTCGGTGGATTGAAATTGCGGTCTCTGCAGAGAACATAGAAACCGAATCCGTTGGATGTGTTTGGCGAACCGCTTGGCAAAACGAGTCGGCTGGCGTTTCCGCATGGTATCAAGGTGTGAAAGGCAAGCTGCAAGCCCCACTGCAAGGCACGGTGGAGTTGATTGAGATCGACGACGCTGACCATCGCATTTGCTTTGCACCTATGGGTTTGGCAGCGCACCGCAAATTTGGCAACCGATTCTTGATTTCTCACCTTCCGATCGAAAGCGATAACACGGTCCATTCCCGATTCTCTCTCGGGCTGGATTGGCCGCGTGCTTATGAGACAGCTATAGACCAATGCGATGAACCATGGATCATTCGAGAAGGTGCAGTGCCGATAGTAAGTACGCCGGATGAAGGCGCTTGGCTAGCTCAGTGCAGTGCTTCCAATGTGAATCTAGCCTGGGATGATACAAGCCCCGTGATTGAACCAAACAGAATGCCCGGGGGGGAATCGGATGCTTGGACTGGGCAACAGGCGGACGCTTGCCTTTGGCTTCGAGAGATGCGTGGCAAATTCGGTTCTGCCAAGCTCAGCTTTTTCCGAAACGTGAGGCGAGCTTGGCGAGTTGACTGCCAAGGACGTGAATTTGATACACTTACGATAGAAGAGGGCCAAATCGTCGTCTCGGTGCAAGCGTATGAGCAGTCACGAATTCTATTGTGTTGGGAAACGCCAAACGAAGAGGAGGCAACATGACCACGAATAAAGACACGAGCGATTTAACCAATCAGAGCATTGCGGGCTTCTCGATTTTGCACCGTCTGGGTGTTGGCGGGATGTCCGAGGTGTACCTTGCATTTCAGGAATCGCTTCATCGGCACGTCGCACTTAAAGTGATGCGTGCTGATTTTGTCGGGTCGAGCGATCATGAACAGCGATTCCTCCAAGAGGCGCGTGCGGTCGCATCTCTGATTCATCCTAATATTGTGCAGGTATATGACGTTGGCAAATTCGAGTCCGTTCACTACATCGCACAAGAATACGTGCCTGGCAGCAACCTCTTTAGTTACGTGCAGCGCCGGGGTTCCCTGCCTCTCGCGGAAGCGGTTTCCATCCTTTGGCAAACGACTGCTGCGCTTCAGAAAGCGGCTTCAATTGGCTTAGTGCATCGCGATATAAAACCGGACAACATCTTGCTAACACCGGATGGAGAAGTCAAAGTAGCCGACTTCGGCTTGGCAAGAGCTCGCGGGCAGTCATTGAACCTGACCGCTGTCGGAGTCACGCTTGGTTCGCCACTGTATATGAGCCCTGAACAAATCCAGGGTCTTTCCGTCGATTCGAGAAGCGATCTGTACTCGCTAGGCGCGACGGCATATCACATGCTAACGGGTCGCTCGCCTTTCACTGGAGAAACCGCTCTTGCGCTTGCAATGCAGCATTTGCAAGCCGAGCCCGCTAGTTTGGCATTGTTGCGGCCGGATCTTCCACAAACGCTCGTGGACATTGTTCACAAATTAATGGCGAAAAACCCTGACGACCGTTTTGCGTCGGCTGTGGAACTGGCTCGCGCGCTGAAAGTCGTTGTCGATGAAAGTTTAGCCGGTCAAGCCAATCAGATGGTGCCATTTGCCGGCCTCATTATCGAACACCAACGCATCAGCAATTTGGATGCAACGCAAGCGCTTCAGAAGCTCACCAAGAAGAGCGTCATCGCCCAATCGAAGGGTTTTGCGGCTACCAAAGCAATGGCAAGCAAAGTGGCTTTTTTAGTTGGAGCACTGTTGTTGGGCTTTCTCATAACTGCGTTCTATTTGCAAGAGGATCTCCTCTCCAATCAATCCAAAACAACGCCTAGAGTTAAGCGAGAGGACACCATGCAGCGGCAGTACGCGATGGCGATGATCAAAAATGACTTCAAGACTTGGTCGGCGTTTTCGGTGCACTACCCACCGACCGACGCGCCTAGCCGCGTGTATGCACTCAAGTCCAAACTGCAAATAGCGAGACAGCAGTTAGAGGACGCCAACTTCAAAGAAGCCGCTCAAACACTCGCGGAAATTCTGAAATCCAAGAATATTGAGTCGGAACGCGTCATCAAGTCGATCGCTTTGATCGAGATGGCATACCTCAATAAAAAGATTCCGGGCGAAATGATTCGTCGGAATTTTTATGAGGACGCGGTCAGCGAAATGTCACAACTAGATTCGGAAAACCAAAAGCTGGTTCGCAATTCACTTCATCGATTAGCACGCGAAGATTGGGAACGCAAAGACGCTGCGCTCCAAGAAAACAGCAATCCATCGAACTGAGCGGTCAGGTATAGCCGTCAAGTGGAGCGGTCGAGGTCATCGAGACCTCCAAACTGAAAATTCGACTACAATATAGCTTGGGCAAAAATGGACGTACCACTTGCCTCTCTCTGTGCCAACGCAACCCATTTTGCAACAGCCTAGGAAACTCTTTATGAGTGACGAAAGTCCCAAGTTACCAATACAACCAGAAGCCCTCGGCGAAGACGAGAAATCCCGCCCCCAACCTGCTGACGAGTTGCCATCGGCCCTCGAAAGCGATGACTTGATCGACATGATGCGCCGGACCGTCGATAGGCTCGCTTTGGAAGGAACCACCCGGGGCGACCTCAAAATATTGAGCCGAACTCTTCGAGAATTGAGGTACGCATTCAAAGTCTTCCAACCCTATCGTCGGAGACGCAAAGTTACCATTTTTGGTTCCGCCAGAACAGCCGCTGACCACCCGAATTATATTCAAGCGACGGAGGTCAGTCGCAAGATCGCAGGGCTGGGCTGGATGGTAATCACCGGAGCTGGCGGTGGCATTATGGAAGCAGGACACAAGGGGGCTGGCCGCGAACTATCCATGGGTCTCAACATCATGCTGCCCTTCGAGCAGTCTGCCAATCCCTACATACAAGGTGACCCGAAACTCGTCACGCTCAAGTACTTCTTCACTCGCAAATTGATGTTTGTCAAAGAGTGCAGCGCAGTCATCTGCTGCCCGGGTGGATTCGGCACGCTGGACGAGACCCTCGAGGTCCTAACGTTGTTGCAAACTGGCAAGCAATCGATGTTCCCTTTGGTTTTGCTCGATGAACCCGGCGGACGATTTTGGAGCGGGCTCCAATCTTTTATTACCGACCATTTGCTCAGCCAAAAATTAATCAGCCCAGAAGACGTACATTTGTACTTGGTAACAGACGACGCAGACCGAGCGATCGAAGAGATAATCGGATTCTATCGCGTTTACCACAGCATGCGTTATGTCAACGATTTGCTTATCATCCGAATGAATTCGAAACTAGCCTCGGAGAAACTCTTGGAGATCAATTCCGAGTTCAAAGACATTCTGGTTTCAGGTACTATCGAGCAGCGAGAGGCTATGGAAGAGGAATCCAATGAGCCCGAACTAAACGATCTGCCGCGGCTCCGTATGCATTTCAATCGACGCAACATCGGCCGCTTAAGGCAACTCATCAACACGATCAATGTTTAACCCGCGCTGCGGCGGTACGCCACCTCACATTTTTAACCACTCGACTGACAGCCGCTATTTTACTGGCCGCCGCGCTCCAGCCACTAGGGGCTCGAGCAGTTAAACATTTGGACGATCGGTTCTAAAACTACTTTCCGTTCCCAGCAATCAGCGATTTGGTCAGATGCTCCGCGTAGTGTTCCAGCGAAGGAGTTTTTAAGTTCGGAATTTTCGCCTGATCATCGAGACGGCGAAGTTGGATCGCGGCCTTGAAGTGCGGATGAGACTCAAAATGAGCTGCTTGCACCTGGGTCATCGGGCCACCTTGCAAGGTTAAGCTTTGGACCGACGGGGGACTTAGCGTCGCATAGTACTCGCTGTCGACGGCACACAGATACCGCTTGGCCGCAACATGCAAACGAATCGGCTCGACCACCTCGGGCAAAAAGTACTCGGTCAGCCAAGCCGCCCCGAGTTGTTCGTGCTCGTCGTCAATGTTCTGATCCGGCGCATCTTCTGGCAGATCATGCAATAAATGGCCGACATCGTGCATCAAGCAGGCTGCAACCAATTGGGGCGAGTAGCCCAGTTGCTCGGCTGCGTAAGCGGCTTGCAAGCCATGCTCAAGTTGCGTAACGGCCTCCTTTCCGTATTCAGAATGCCCGCGCAAGCGAAAACATTCGAGTACGTGAGCCACAGGATCTGCTGTTTCCAAACTTTTATTCATCAGTCTCACCATTTTTGAACAGATAACTCGGAGCAAGAAGTCTGAACCGATTTTTCATAGTTTTACTATGCAAGCTATAGCATATACTACGTTGCTAACAAGACAATTCCATTCATCCAATCCTCATCGCATCTCACCATCTTGACTTCGACGCATTCATCCAATCAGGCACCTATTCCCGCACAGTCAAAGTGGAAATTCCCCCCCTGGGCTTGGACCTTGTGGTCCATTGTGGCTGCCTTTGGAACCTATTTTTGCATGTACGGTTTCCGAGTTCCGTTCAAGGCGGGCGCTTATGAGTACCAATATTCATTTGCCGGCAACTGGCAATTGGATGAAAAAAGTGTCTTTGTCATCGCCCAGGTGCTTGGCTATACGATCAGTAAATTCATCGGGATCAAGGTGGTGTCTGAGCTTCCTCCCGAACGGCGTGCGGTAGCCATTTTGGGTTTGATTGGCTTTTCCGAATTGGCCTTGCTGGGCTTCGGAGCAACCACTCGCCCATGGAATGTCTTGTTTATCTTTATGAATGGGCTGCCGCTGGGGATGGTTTTTGGACTGGTGCTCGGATTTCTCGAGGGGCGGCAGACTACCGAACTGTTGGCTGCAGGATTGTGCACTAGTTTCATCCTCGCCGACGGAATCATGAAATCGATTGGCCAGAGTCTCATTGCCTCTTTCGGCGAATCCTGGATGCCCGCAGCGGCAGGCAGTATTTTTGTCGTTCCGTTACTGTTGTTCGTTTGGATGCTGACTCAAATTCCTCGACCATCCATGACCGACGAAAGCAACCGCCAAGTCCGAACGGTCATGAATCGCGCCGATCGATTGCATTACTTGCGCAAATACGCATGGGGCCTCTCGCCAATCATTTTGGTATACTTGCTCGCAAGTATTTTGAGAAGCATTCGCGGTGATTTCGCGAGAGAACTTTGGACCGATCTAGGCGTCGATCCGAGCGAGTTTGCTAACCGGTACACCGTGTCCGAGCTGTGGGTGGGGCTTCTCGTTTTGGCCATCAATGGTGGCTGCGTTTTGTTTCGAAACAACGGACGCGCTTATCTGACTGCGCTATCCATCTGCGTTACCGGAATCTTACTGCTTCTGACAGCGTGCTATCTGCAATCTCAAAAAGCTTTGGATCCGCTGACTTTTATGGTTTTAATCGGCTTGGGTTTGTACATGCCCTACGTCGCGATCCACACAACCGTCTTGGAAAGATTCATCGCACTCACACGCGAACGCGGCAATTTAGGCTATCTCATGTCGCTGGTGGATTCGACCGGTTACCTTGGTTACGTGGTTGTGTTATTGGTACGTAAACTCATTAAACTAGAGGGGAGTATCCTGCAATTCTTCCTTGCAGCGTGCGTCATTACGGGAGTTCTTTCTCTGATTTCGATCGGTTGGTCCGCTTTGCATTACCGAGTCCATTTTCGCGTCGGTCACGCTCCCGGCTCCAAACACAATCTTAGCCCGACAAAATAATGCGCCCTCGTTTTTCCAAAGCCCTCGTTTTCTCGGGACAGCTTGGCAAGCTGGAGTTGATGGAACTGCCCATTCCGCAGATTAAGGCAGATCAAGCGTTAGTGCGTGTCACTGGCTGTACGCTTTGCGGAAGCGATCTGCATTCGTTGCATGGTAAACGTCTAGTCCCAATGCCGACGATCCTAGGGCACGAAATCGTGGGTGAAATCGTTGAAATGGGCGATCGATTTCCTCGCTGCGATATCCAAAACCAACCGTTGCGCCTGGGTGATCAAATAACCTGGGCGATTGTTGCAAACTGCGGACAATGTTTTTACTGCAAGCGTGGACTTGAGCAGAAATGCGAGAACGCTTGCAAGTATGGGCATATGGGATTCGATTCAGGGCTCGCGCTCAGCGGCGGGCTGGCGGAATACTGCGTTTTGGCACCCGGGACCAAGACCATCAAGCTACCGACCGGAGTACCGCTAGAAGTGGTCACTCCTGCTAGCTGTGCAACCGCAACTGTCATGGCTGCTCTGGACGGTCTACCTGTGGCGCCTATGGACGAGAGTCACATCGCGATCTTAGGAGCAGGTATGCTCGGCTTGACCGCATGCGCC
>JBBRGW010000083.1:0-11386 GCA_038223525.1 Pirellulales bacterium | reverse complement strand
TGAAGCGTCGACGAGACCAGTACAAGAAAATGATGAAGCCAAGAAACGAACTGAGAACGCGTCTCGAACGACACGATAACTCATTTGAATAGAACGACTTATGAAATTCGACAGTGCCATTCGTGCCTGGCACCTACTTGCCATCCGAACAGCCGCCTCGGAAATCAGTGGCCCTTCGGGTTAGCTACAAAGTCCCTTTGGGCAGGCTGGCATCGTTTAGTCGCTTACTCGTGTTAAGCCTTGAGTACTGGCAAACCATGGATACAGAACTGGTAAAACAATCGTCGACAATATCGTCGACGTAATGATTCCGCCGATCACCACACTCGCTAACGGACGTTGGATCTCGGCCCCATCGCCATGCGAGAAAGCCATCGGGATAAAGCCAAACGCTGCCACAAATGCCGTCATCAAAATCGCTCGCAATCGCGATAAAGCGGTCGCTTGCACGACGTCCGCCATAGGCAACCCCTGCAGACGCTTTTGTTCCGCCGAACTTACCCAGACAAGACTGTTCAAAACAGCCACTCCGAAAAGCGCAATAAAACCAACACCGGCCGATATACTAAACGGCAGGCCACGCAACCATAACGCAAAAACACCGCCAGAAGCAGCCACCGGTATCGCGGCGAAAACCAGGACCGTCAACGCGATCGAGTTGAAAGTAAGGTAAAGCAGCACACCGATTAGCAACAAAACAATCGGCGTGACCAACGATAGTTTCAACGATGCGTCTTGCAAGCTTTCGAAGTCCCCTCCCCATCGAATCTCGTATCCTTCTGGTAACGGGACCTCTCGCAAGACATGGGCCCGAGCCTCGTTCACAAACGTAGAAACGTCGCGACCGCGAACATTGGCCGACACAAAGGTGCGGCGTCTGTTCCATTCGTGCTCAATAGCTGGCGGCGTCTCTTTGGGTTCGATCGTCGCTACATCCTTGAACGGAATCGTTTGGCCCAACCTCGTAGCTAGCGGCATCATCCGAATGCGTTCGATATCCCCTCTGTACGCTTCAGGCAATCTGATAACAATCGGGAAACGAGCACGGCCAATATAAGCGGTTCCGCATTCCAATTGCCCTAACGACTCGACCGTTTGCATGATGACCGAGGCGTCGACACCGTACCTCGCCAATGCGGCCCGATCGACCTCGATCCTCAACGTCGAGAGATTGGCTTGGTAGTCCGCTTTCACATCCGCATGACCCGGTACCTTTTGCAGCACCTCGACGATCTCCTTCGAGAGTCGCGAAAGCTCCTGCAAATTGTCGCCGTAAATAAGCACGGCCACATCCGCCTTGACGCCTGCCACCAATTCGTCGACTCGCATTTCAATCGGTTGCGTAAAGCCAAACACCGCACCCGAAATAGAATTCTCTAGCTCTTTGGAAAAGGACTCAATGAGAGTATCGCGCGTCACTCCCGCAGCCCATTGCTCTTTCGGATGGAGCATGACCCAAACGTCGGTTTGATGCACTCCCATAATATCGTTGGCGATCTCAGGACGTCCCGTTTTGCAAAAAACGGTTTTGACTTCCGGATGTCGCTTTACTATCGCTTCGATGCGAGTGGTCATGTTGACCGAATCCTCGAGGGTCGCGCTGGGAAGCCTGACCGCTTCGATGAGCAAGTCCCCCTCTTCGAGCCTCGGCATGAACTCGCCTCCGAGCTTCAGCGCGATAGGAATCGCAACCAGCGTCAGGGTCAATGCCGCAACCCGAGTGAGAGTGGGCATGGACAAGACAAACGCCAATATCGGCCGATAGATGGAAAAAGCGATTCTCATCATCAAACTCTCTTGAATTGCTTTTTTGTTTCCAAAGGGCAAAAAGAGGGACGCCATTGCAGGCATCACTGTCATCGAAACAATCAACGAGCCAAACAAGCAAAGCAGCACTGTTACGGCCATCGGAAAAAACAGTTTACCAGCGCTGCCATCGAGCAAGAGAATCGGAAGATAAACCACTGCGATGATTAGTTCGCCGAACAGGGTCGGTTTGCGAACTTCGATGGAAGCGTCCTTGACAATCGACTCGCGAGTCTCTCCGTCCGTCGGATTCTCAAGCCGGTGCATGCAATTCTCGATCATAATCACCGACGAATCGACGATAAGTCCAAAGTCGATTGCGCCCAAACTCATCAGCGAGGCAGAAATACCTAGCGCATACATGGAGTTGATCGCAAACAACATCGACAACGGAATCGCAATTGCCGTAACCAAACCCGCTCGAAACGAGCCCAAGAACAAGAACAGAATCGCTATTACCAACCCACCACCCTCGAGCAAATTGCGACCGACGGTGGTCAACGCCCGATTGATCAGCCCTTCGCGATCGTAAATGATTTCAATGGTAACTCCCTCGGGCAAGGTAGCCTTCAGTTCCTCGAGACGATCTTTGACGCGTTTAACGACAATACGCGGATTCTGCCCGACGAGCATCATTGCCATTCCAACAACGATCTCACCGCGTGCGTCGCGAGTTGCGGCACCTTGTCGAAGAAGTGCACCTTCGGCGACCTCGGCCACATCCATGATTGAAACCGGCGAACCTTCGTCCGCCGACCGCAATACGATTTGACGGATATCCTCCAGCGACTGCAGCAACGCGTCCCCTTGAATGAACCGTTGCTGACTGCCTGAGATCATGTAGCCACCGCCGGTGGCCATATTGTTTCGTGCGATGCTCTTGGCAATGTCGTCGAGCGTCAAATTCATCGCTCGCAGCTTCTCTGGATCCGGACGAATCTCAAACGTCTTGTAGTACCCACCGTGCGCATTCACATCCGTCACGCCGTGTACGGAGCGAAGTGCAGGCGAAATCTCCCACTCCAAGATGGATCGCAATTCGGTTGAATTGAATTTGCCTGGTTCTCCCCGTACCTCGAACTGCAATACTTCACCCAACGCAGTCGAAAGAGGGCCGAGTTGAGGACGACCGACACCGCTGGGCATCGCATCGATTGCAGTCAGACGCTGGTTGATCAGTTCGCGGGCCCAATAAAGATCGGTCCCCTCATCGAATACGACCGTGATCAGCGAGATCCCAAGGCGCGAGATGCTTCGCAATTCGGCTGTACGTGGCAAGCCGTTGAGCTGTTTTTCTAATGGCTGGGTTACGTAGCGTTCGACTTCGATGGGAGACAACGACCCGGCAGCGGTCACCACTTGCACTTGCACATTGGTCAGATCGGGGATTGCATCGAGCGGCAATTGAAAGCTCGAATAGATCCCAGCTGCAGTAACAGCGAGCGCTGCAAAAAGCACTAACCAACGGAAACGAATTGAGACTTCGATCAAACTTTGGAGCATGGACGTTACTCCTTCTCCAAGAACGCTTGGCTTGCGATTTGGAAAACGCCTTCGACCAAAACCTCCCAGCCCATCTGTGCTCCCTCGAGAATCTCGACTGTTGACTGTTGGCGTTTGCCCAACTGGATTCGGACAAGTCGAAACGCTTCGGCGGCCTCTTTCCGAATCAAGTAGTCCTTGCCGTCGTTGCTAAAAACAGCACCGACAGGCAGCACGATCCCCTCTTTGGGCTGAGGCAATATCAAGCGTGCAATCATACCGGGTCGCATTCTCAATTCGTTGTTCGCGATCGATGCAGTCAATCGGATGCTCCCTGTCGCCGACTGAACAGTTCCTCCTACCATTTCGATTTTCGCGGGGATATGACCAAGCGATTCTAGGCCGACAATCTCAGCTTCGATTGCATCGCCCCTTTTGAGTTGCAGCAGATCCCAATCCCGTTGCCTCAGATCACCAATACACCATAGCGAAGTTACATCGGCCACAAGCACGATCAGCTCTCCTACGGACGCTCGCTCGCCGTTTGCAAAGTAGCGTTCTAGGACAGTCCCATCGCCGGGCGAGTAGTGGATGAAACGATCCGGCATCTCCGCATTCATTGGCTTGGAGGCGAGGTCCTCGTCCCAGCTTTTAAGTCCCAGGTAGCGTCGCATGTCCGATTGAATACTCTGCAGCGAACCCTCTGCAGCAGCCAAATCTGACTCAGCGGCAAGGATCTCCTGTTGGAGATCGAATCGCGATTGTTCGATAGCGCCCCTCAACACGGCTCGTGCACCTTCGCGATCTGTAGTCCTCTCGATCATCGACTTTTCGGCCATCACTCCCGAGTTGATCGCTCGCTCGGAGATTTGTGACATCTGTGTAGCGGCCCAATACTTAGCAAAGGCAGATAAGATCTTAGCACCGTATTCGGCCGTTTGGACACTGGGCGGGGGCATCCAATCGCGACTAGGAGTTTCCGCCGTCGCCTCGATTTTCGCAATGATCTCATCAACTCGTTTTTCGATGTCGCGATGCCACTGGACCGATCGCTTGGCTTTTTGAGTGAGTAAGTGCTGGCGAGCAAGCCCGCCACGCAAATTAGTTAGCTGAGAAGAGGACATTTCCAAAAGTGGCTCGCCGCGCCGAACTGCATGACCTAATGGGCACGACAACTCTTCTACGATCACGTCCGCGGGTGCAGACACAGCATAATGGCGAGCAGGATCAAGTTCGAGTTTCGCAGGGATGATCCGGTCATCATTCCATACCTTCTTTTCAACTTTACCAAATCGAGCGCCAGATGCTTTTTGCATCGAAACGCTGACATGGATCGCAAGTGGATCGGAGTTTTTTTTAAATGTGTCGGCACCGGCGAGCTCGATATCGCCTGACTGCGATGAACCTTGTGATACTCCATCGGCAATCAGCCAATTCCGCAGGGTGGGACTATTGCGAAGACCGAAGACGAGTCCAATGGCGCATCCCATGGGGACGATCACTTGGAACCAAGAAAAGAGACGTTGTGAACTCAATGGGAATCAGGGGTGCTAGTATTGGGTGCGAAAGGTAAGGCGAACGGCAAGCTGTGTTATACCAGTCGTAGTTTGGGACCATTGTCCCGAACGAATCAACGGACAGGACATTGGTCCCATCCTACGGTACTTTTCATTCTGCCGATCGCCTTAGAACAGTTTGAAAGAGCATTGTCGTTCGCAAATTGGAAAAACGCTATCTTTCAAAGTACTCCTCCTCCAGGAATTGTCGTAAGTTTTGGGGGTTATCTTGATTTTGATGCAGTGGCTTTGCCTCTTTAGCGCGATACTCGTGATTTCAATCTTGCTGCAAATGCCCTCGCAATCGTGCTGGCAGGCCCGGTTGCTGCCACGCGCTCATTCCCCCATCAATGTAAATAGTTTGTCCATGAATATGCTCGGCATCGTCACTCAGTAGAAATACCGCCATCGGCCCGCATACGGATGCATCGGGGACTTTTTGGTTGGGCGTATGCAATTGCATCCATCGTAGCGCGTCCTCGTCTCGAGATAGAACTTGGTCTGTCAATGGAGTTCGTACCAATCCGGGAGCGATCGCGTTGACGCGTATGTTGCTAGGGGCGAGGGCAACACACAGCGATCGAACGAGACTTGAGACGGCGGCTTTAGAGGCATCGTAAGCGGTATGGTCGGATTCCGCCAACAGACCGTTGATCGAGGCAGTAAAAAGTACTCGCCCAGAAACTCCTTTCGCAATCCATCGTTTCGCAAAGAATTGGGTTAGGAAGTACCCGACTTTGACATTGAGATCGAAAGTGCGGTCAAAGGCCGATTCGTCCATCTCGAGGAACGGTTTGTCGATGAAGACACCTGCATTGTTGACCAGCAAATTGAGTTCAGGCTCGACTGCCAGCGAACCTTCGCCAAGTTGCCTCAGAACCATATCCACCGTCTGCCACAAATCGCAATAGATAGGGGTAACTCGAACCCCGTACGTTTTGCACTTCGCGATGGTCTGCAGCGCCGTCTTATCTTCTCGAATTCCGTGCAGGATCAGGTTTGCGCCCGCTTTGGCTAGACTCAAAGCGATCGCTGCCCCAACACCTTGTGTGCCCCCTGTGATCAATGCCGATTGCCCATTCAAGTTCATAGTGTTCCCACCGTTTTTTGGAGAGAGGAAAAGTTGTCAGGAGTCTTTTCCTTAAAGTAGCCACGAAACATAGCGATCCACAGGGCAAGCCTATGGTAGTAGAATCCCGCAGCCTTGAGCTCGCAAGGGTTCGGGCTTTGTAGCTAACCGGGAGGGGGGAATCAAAGGAACCAAAGTGACACTGCATTTGTTTGGGTGTTTGGTGCTAGCTTGGCAGGGTGCTAGGTATTGAAGCAGCCTAGCCGATGCGATAAAGAGCCACTTTAAACTGGACACGAGTCGCCTTGAGCGTGCAACCGCGACGAAGCAGTAGCTGTATCGCCCCAGCGTTCTGTATCTTTGGCTGCGATGGAAATCGCGTCGTAGGGTTTCTGAATGGGACCAGAGAATCCGTAAAACTTAACTGGAAATGGCGGTCATTGCTACAATGCAACTTTTACGACAGCGAATTTCTACGCGGAGAGTGACTTCCTGCGTAGTTTGCAGAGTCGATTGACCAAACTAGCGGGAGGTTTTTCAATTGGGAATGCGTATTGCGGCTGCAACGATGGCCGTCCCTCCTCGCGTACAAACGGCTGACGAGTTGGCTCCACTGATCCACCGCAGCGCCGAGTGGATTGGACTGCATGCGGGCGTCTTGCAAAGGCGTATTGCGGACGATAGCGTTTCCCCTGCTGAACTTGCCGCAACGGCTGCGCGGCAAGCTATCGCGCTGGCAGGCGAACCCGATTTGATTCTTTATGCCGGTGCACTCACCCAGCAGTTGGTACCCGATACATCCGCTTTTGTTCAAAGAGAGTTGGAGCTCGAGCGGGTCCCGTGCTTTACGATCAACCAAACATGCCTATCTTTCATTGCGGCATTGCAAGTGGCACATAGCCTACTGCAAGTGGGCAGTTACAAAAAAATCCTCATTTGTTGCGGCGAATTGGGGTCGCGTGGCCGCAGTTTCGACGAACCGGAATCGGCGGCTCTTCTTGGTGACGGTGCTGCCGCCGCGATCGTCGAATTCGATATCGATTCTAAAAGCGATCTGATCCACTGCTCCCTCGAAACGTGGTCGAGCGGGATCGATTTGTGCTCTGTGCGAGCAGGCAATCACCCACCACCTCGTCCCGACATGTCGCACGATTCGCTCTTTTGTTTTCATATGCAAGGCCCACAACTCTATCGTTTTGCTAGACCACGTCTGAAGGTATTTTTAAACACGTTCCTCGAGCATTCGGGGCTCAACGCGTCTCAAGTGCAACTAGTTGTTCCACACCAGGCGTCCGGACCGGGGTTAAGACTTCTTGAGCAAATTGGATTTCCCTCGGATCGGATCGTGAACATTGTGGCCGAGTATGGCAATTGTGTCGCCGCTTCGATCCCTATGGCGCTGGCGGTTGCAACGCAGGAGGGACGGGTCGCGCGTGGTGATACAGTATTACTCGTTGGAACTGCTGCAGGGGTTTCCCTAGGAGCCGCATTGCTCCGATGGTAGATCTGCGCGCGATCGAGGCAGTTCGGCAATTGCTTCATGGTCTGCAATTGCGGATTCTTATTACCGGCGGAACTGGTTTTGTCGGCTCGCGCGTAGCTACTTTGCTCGCCGAAGCGAATCAAACGGTAACAATCACCGGCCGCAATCGATACCGAACCAGTCGAACCTGGCATCCTCAGATCCGATTCGTACCGGCAGAACTCTGCAATGCAATGGAAGTCGATCGTGCGTGTAGTGACCAGGACGTTGTGATTCATGCGGCCGCATTAGCAGCCGCATGGGGACCGGCAAGTCTGTTTCATGCGATCAATGTGACTGGAACCGAGAACGTCGTCCATGCATGTAGACAGCAACCTTACACTCGACTCGTACATATTTCGTCGACTGCGATCCACTTTGAGTTTCGCGACAAACTGGATCTCCAAGAGGACGCGGGCTTGCCCAATCGCTTTGCGTGCGACTATGCCGCCAGCAAAGCAGCCGCAGAGGAGGTTGTCCAAAAGGCCGTATCGCTCGGCTTGAATGCGACAATCGTTCGCGCACGCGCTGTCTTTGGTCCCGGAGACAACGCCTTGCTTCCGCGACTTCTGGCTGCAGCCAGCCAAGGTCGATTGCCGATCATCGGTCGTGGAGACAATCGAGTCGACCTGACCTACATCGACAACCTCGCATACGCTCTGTGCCTTGCCATGGTAAGGGGGGAACCGGGGAGCGTTTGTACAATAACCAACGAAGATCCTGTACTGCTTTGGCCAATCCTCCATCGCATCTCGGAGCAGTTGGGGTTCCCGACAAAGCGGCGACACATCTCCTACCCAACGGCAATTGCTTTCGCAAAGGCAGCATCGGTCTGCCATCGCGTGCTCAAACGAACCGGCGAGCCAGTGTTGACCCGCTATACCGTCGGGCTTCTCTCTAAAAGTCAAACCTTTTCACCCGATGCGGCGCGGCGTGTACTGGGCTACCGTCCAATCGTTTCTATAGAGCAAGGGATTCAACGAACATTGGATGCCCTCAACGACCGCGACGATAGCGACTCAAAATGCTCGGTGCAGCTGAAACTGTTTACGACCGGCTTCACTCCGCAACCTTATGGAATTGTCGAGCGCGGCCAAAGGTTCGGCAAAATACCAATCCATGCTACCTGTGCATTGATTGAGCATCCGAAGCACGGGTTGTTTCTTTTTGATACGGGGTATTCGCATAAGTTTTCTGAGGCGACTCGCAAATTCCCAACCAGTATCTATGGCCGACTGACACCTCTCGTACATTCACCCTCGCTTACGATTCGCGCGCAGCTAGACAAACAGAACGTTGCACCCGAGGCGATTCGCGGGGTTATTATTTCTCATTTCCATGCAGATCACGTAGCTGGATTGAGTGACTTTGGACACTCCGATTTCATCGCATCGCAGTTGGCGTGGAGCACTGTCGCTGGCCGTCGCGGTTTTTCGGCATTGCGACGGGGGTTCCTGTCCTCGCTGATCCCGACGGATTTTGAAGAGCGTTTTCGACCGATCGAGCACTTCCACGATCCTGGGATTGGCCCTTTCGAACATTGTCACGATCTGTTCGGCGATGGCAGTGTTCGGCTCATTCCTATTCCAGGTCATGCCCGAGGGCAGATCGGTGCGCTGGTTCAAACGGGGCCTGGAAAACGCGTTTTTCTTGCGGCGGACGCGACTTGGACATCGGGTTCCCTACGCTCGAATCGGATGCCGCATTGGTTGACCTACAGCTTCATCGATTCGATTCGTGACCTTCGTCAATCGCTGGATCGATTGCATACGTTTTCAAAACAGTATCCATCGATTGAGATTATCCCAACGCACTGTCCGGAAGTCGCCGCGCGGTATGGCTTTGACAACATCGTGAAGGAAAACGTATCGCAATGAAGCGAATCCTACTTACCGGTGCCAGAGCGCCGGTCACGCTCGATTTGGTGCGGCATTTTCATGGTGCTGGACATGAAGTGTACTTGGCGGACAGCATTCATTTGCCTCTCGCTCGCTTAACTCGTTTCGCCAAAAAGACCTTCGTCGTACCCAAACCTGCGCTGCATCCGACCGAGTTCTGCGCTGCATTGGTGTCTATCGTTCGGCGTTATAACATCGATGTCGTTGTGCCGACCTGCGAAGAGATTTTCTATGTGTCGGCGAGGCTAGATTTATTTCCTGAATCGGCAACGGTGTTCTCGATGCCCCTTTCAGACCTTGAGGCTCTGCACAATAAGTGGGCGTTTGTGCAGCTGTTGGAAAAGCTGGATATTGCTGTTCACGCGCCCGAAACCTATCTTATTGCCAATTGTGATGAACTTGCTCCGTGGGTCGAGCGGGGCGAAGCGGACCAATGGGTATTCAAACCGGTGTATTCTCGCTTTGCTTCGAGAACCCTCATCGGACCCACGCTGGAAAAACTTCGCGAGATCAGTCCCAGCGAGACGGATCCATGGGTCGCGCAGCGCCGCATTCTTGGACAAGAGTTTTCTACCTACAGTATCTCGCAACGAGGGGAACTGAAAGCGCATGCATGCTATCGGTCCAAATACCGAGCTGGTCCCGGCTCCGGAATCTACTTCTTAACCGTTGAAGACGATCGCATCCGCGACTTTGTTTGTGCGTTTGTCAAACAACGCGAGTTCACCGGGCAACTCGGCTTCGATTTCATGCAGAATTCGGACGGGAAACTATATGTTCTGGAATGCAATCCCCGCGCCACCAGCGGGTTGCACATGCTAGAGGGCCAACCGATCGCAGAGGCGTTTCTCAAAACCGACGTACGATTGATGGAGCCGAATTCAGATCGGCCTGCCATGCTCGCTTCCGTGATGTTCCTCTTCGCTTTTCCCGAGGCCGTTCGACGCGGCGCTCTTGGTGTCTTTTTTCGCGATATGCTTGCCGCTCGCGATGTGATCTTCGCCTGGAACGACCCTCTACCTGCCGTGTTGTCCCCGCTGTCATTGATCGAGGTGATCATTACGGCACTGCGTACTCGAAAAGCCCTTACACGAGCCGCTACCTTCGACATCGAATGGAATGGAGAGACAATGTGAGCAGGGTTGCATTGGCAGTGAAGGAGGATTCCTGGGAGAGCCCCGGCCGTCAACAAGGAGCTCCCGTTTGCCACGATGCCTGGATCGAGATGTTGCTGTCCTACCCTGCCGAGCGCTTGGTAAAGAACTTGAGCACGCATTGGGCGGTATTGCGAATCGACGATACCGAGATGCCGACGACGATCAACGATGCTCAATACGATAATTCGTATGTGTGTTCCCCTTATACAGGCTGCATCCTGTACCCAGAATCGGAGGTTAAGAAGCTCGATCATGCGGCGCTGCGTTGGTTTATCTTAGCGATCGTACGCACTCTGGGGCCACTCCTGCGAGCCGCGCAGATCAACCGCGTCGTATGTGTGAACAATTGGCTGCTATCGACGAATCTTTATAGCAACTTTGATGTGACACAAATTCCCGAAGTGACTCGAACAATTACGAAGTGTTTCCCGAAGCATGCCGTTGCCTTCCGCTCGCTCAACGAAACGACGAACCGCCCTCTACTCGAACAACTTCGATCCGATGGCTATCTACTGGCTCCAAGCCGACAGGTCTATTTCTTTGACGGAAAGTCCGGAAACTACCTGCATAAGCAAGACAATCGTAGGGATGCGAAATTGTTTGCTACCACTGCTTACCAGCTTGTGCAGCATGAACAATTGCAGCCAGAAGATGCGAAGCGAATTGAACAACTCTACCGTTGGCTTTACATCGACAAGTACTCAGAGCACAATCCCCAGTTTTCGGCGGAGATGATCGAACAATGCCGACTCGGTGGACTGCTGAGGTTGTGGGCGTTGCGAACCGAAGATGGGCGGTTGGACGGAGTGGTTGGTACCTTTACAAGAGATGGAGTCATGACAGCGCCGGTCGTCGGATACGACACATCGCTCCCACAGCAACTGGGACTTTATCGC
>JBBRGW010000082.1:0-11490 GCA_038223525.1 Pirellulales bacterium | reverse complement strand
TCCGCATGTCGGATCCTGCATTGATGACATCTGTGTTATTCGCTCGATGCATACCAACATCCCCAATCATGAACCCTCGCTGTTGATGATGAACAGCGGCGAAACCCAGCCGACGCGACCTGCGTTGGGCTCTTGGTTGCTGTACGGGCTTGGCACGGAAAACCAAAACCTGCCGGGTTTCGTGGTGTTGTGTCCAGGCAAGCCGGTCGTTGGTCCGCAGCTCTGGAGCAACAGCTTTTTGCCTGGCATCTATCAAGGGACGCACATCAATAACTCCGAAATGGACCCCGCGAAAGTCATTCGTCACATCAACAATACGATGCTAACAAGAAGCTCACAACGAGAGCAGCTCGACCTGCTGAAACAGATGAACGAGCTTCATCTGGCGAAGCGAGGCGGGCGCGATAATCCATTGGAGGCACGCATTCAGTCGCTGGAGATGGCGTTTCGAATGCAAACCGAGGCACAGCAAGTCTTTGACTTGAAGCAAGAGACCAAGAAGACGCTGGAGGATTACGGGCCAGGAAAATTCGCACAAGCGTGTCTTGCAGCGAGGCGGTTGGTCGAGAGCGGTGTGCGCATGGTGCAGGTCTATTACGGTGATGGGCAGCCCTGGGACGATCACGAAGATATCAAGGCCCACGCGACCAAAGCCAAAGATGTAGACCAACCGATCGCTGCGCTGATCAACGATTTGAAAGCACGGGGTTTGCTAAAGGACACGTTGATCATTTGGGGAGGGGAGTTTGGGCGAACCCCGGTGGCCGAGAACGGAAATGGTCGAGACCACAACCACCACGGTTTCTCAATGTGGTTGGCTGGCGGCGGCGTAAAAGGGGGAATGACTTATGGAGCGACCGACGAATTCGGGTTCGCTGCAGTCGAGAAAAAGGTTCATGTTCATGATTTGCATGCCACCGTCTTGTACTTGATGGGGCTCAATCACGAGAAGCTCACGTTCCGCTATAGTGGTCGCGATTTTCGGCTGACAGATGTTCATGGACAGGTTGTTCATGACCTGATTGCATAAGCCGACCTATTTTCTCAAAACCCATTTTGGTCGTACGAAATGGCAGGTATAGCCGTTTGGCTGATGGAGCAGATAATCTTGGTGCTCTGGTTCTGCTTCCCAGAACTCCGCAACCGGATCTAGGTCGGTAACCACTTTGCTTGGCCAAAGCCCAGATGCATTGACATCTGCGATCGTGTCGAGAGCGGTTTCCTTTTGCTGTTCGTTCTCGTAGTAGATAGCCGATCGATATGAGCTTCCTCGATCGTTGCCTTGTCGATTGGGTGTCGTTGGGTCGTGGATTTGAAAGAAGAATTCCAGCAATTGTCGATAGGAGATCTTATCTGGATCAAACAGGATCTCGATCCCTTCGGCGTGGGTGCCATGATTTCGGTAAGTAGCGTTCGCGACATTACCACCGGTGTAGCCCACGCGGGTTTTTTCGATGCCCGGCAGTTTCCGAATCAAGTCCTGCATTCCCCAGAAACAGCCTCCAGCAAGCACAGCGCGTTCAGTCATTCGATCGTCTCCTAAAATTGCCTCAAGTATTGCTCATGCACGGTCACTTAAAAAGCTTTTTAGTAAAGCTCGAAGTATTATACCGGGAGGGGAATGAGTCATTCTGCTCGCTCTGGAAAAGCGAGGCCTACTCAACAAAGCGGTCCAATTTGTTCTTTGATAGCTGAGCATAGATAGCTTCGGGACCAACAAACATACCTTCATCGAGATCGTTGTCAGCCGCGATACAGACTCCGATCAGTCTCCCTCGCGAGTCGAATAGTCCGCCGCCGCTCCTGCCCTGCACTGGGGCACCCGCTATTTCGACGTTGGATGGACCGAGAAAGCGATTCAGCTTGGTAATAAACGCGTCCCTGCGCGAAGGTACATCTCCGTGGTCGCATCCGATGCTGAATACGAACTGGTCTTCCTCAAGCGATTCCTTTTTTGGCAGAATCGGTGCCTTTGAAATGGAACCAGGGTTTCGGAACTTCATGAGCCCCAAGTCGACTTCGTCGTTTCGAAAGTCAATGAGCGTGGCGGGAACTGGAATGCATTCATCGTCTCGAAAAATCTCAATGGCCATTTTTGTTTCCGCTTCGTCTGCTCGGAACAAGTGACCACAGGTAAGCACAATCGCGTCCTCGCGATCGAATCCAATGATTGTTTCGGTTCCTACCGATTCGCTTTATCATGATCGGTCGGATTGTTCCTGTCAGCCCGATCTGTCTATCAGACCGTGAACCTAATCGGTTTTGGTTTTTCGGGAGCCGATAGGACATGGGACATGGATTCCCAGGACCCATTCTCTAAACGGGTAACGGTTTCGTCGGCGTGATCGATTCCGTACTCGATGGATTGTATCAAACGCGTCCGCATGCAACCAAACGAATCAAACAAATGGGGGTGGATCATCCCAATGGCCGCCTCGCATATCCTCTGATTCATATTCGGTGAAACGGGGGAGTGAACACAATGTTTGTCTAGCCAAGCACGGCAACTGGCCTGCAGCAGCGACCAGACCATTTTGGAATGGGCTCCGAGCATGCGTTGGCTGTAATCTTCGGCAAAATCCTCCATTCTAGAAACAGAAAAGGAGTACTGCCCACCTAACGGCGAGTTCGCGAAATACCCTAGAAGCATGTCGGTCCAATGCTCCAAGTAGTGCCTGAGTCGATTCAATTCTTCCGCTTCGGCAATCCCCCGCTCGACCCCTTCGAGAATGATCTTGAGACATCGGTTTCGAACTTCGCAATGCGTTGTTAACACGTTGTGCAGTATCGCGCGAGAATCATCGTCGATTTGCCGTTCTTCGAGTTGAGCGGCGACTGCGACGCAGACGCGGGTGAGGGGTTCCGCGAGAAGGATCTCTTCGATGACGCACCGAAGCCGATGCCATGCGCGCACGCGTCGGGCAATACTCTCCGAATTGCATTGCTCGCGGAGAGTGCTCAGCATCGCGTTCCAACCGTCAAAGCGAATCCGGCTTCGAAGCCAATATTCGTTGACAGCCTCAGGCGGCAATGCAACGTGTTCCGCTACCAAAGTTGCTCCGTGGTAGCCCCACAAGCCTGCCATTTCAACTAACCAACCAGAGTGCATGGAGTTTCTCGACTTATTGGATCGCTTCGGCGGAAGCGGTGCTGGTACGTCTTCTGGATCTAGATTCATCGAAACGTGCAAAAAACTCAAGCATGTTGCGACCCGAATCTATGGAATGCTCAAAACGTATGGTGACGCAATCGGCACAAACGTGATTCTCGCCGCAGCAGGATGCAAATCTCGAAAAATCAACAGTATCAGCCGCAATTCATCGGGTAAACTTGTCGACGAACCAAGATTTCATCCTGAACACAAGACCTGGAACTGGACAGCTATGAAAACCAAAACGACTGCTAGTATCATTGCAATCCCACTCATTGTAACCACGGGATTTTCGATGTTTTCGGGAACGGCGAACGCGGATCAGCACAAACAAATCGTCAATGGCAGGGAAGTTGTGGTTCACAGTAGCCCGATTCCTGTTATCTTGCACCGATTGGTGCCTCCTCAGCATGGGCGGCACGTGACTCAAAAGGAAGTGGCCAGCGGTAAAACACCGCAGCAACGCCCGAACACCTCGGTTCGCAAACGACCTTAAAAGGGTCGCTTTTCGTTTTATTGAAAGCTTAAAGTGGAAATTTGGCCTGCGATTGATTTGCTAGGTGGCAAGTGCGTACGATTGCAACAAGGGGACTACAATCGCAATACGATCTTTAGCGATAGCCCCGGCGAAGTGGCGGCGAAATGGTTTGCTGCCGGATCGCATTTCCTCCATTGCGTAGACTTAGATGGAGCCAAATCAGGCAGTATCGCAAACGAGGAATCGATTCTCGCGATCGTGGCTGCAGCTGGTGGCCGCAAAGTGCAATTGGGTGGCGGAGTTCGAAATGAATCGACCATCGAACGATTGCTGAATCTAGGTCTCTCGCGTTTGGTTGTAGGGACTGCCGCGTTAAAGGACCCAATCTGGTTTGCCAAGATGTGTGAATCTTACCCTGGTCATCTCGTGCTAGGACTCGATGCGCTCAATGGAATGGTCGCAACTGAGGGTTGGTTAGAAAATTCCAAAACGCCTGCGAGCGAATTAGTGCTTCGCGTCGCCGAACATACTCGAGCGTGCGTGGCCGTGGTCTACACCGACATCTCGAAAGACGGAATGATGGCAGGTCCGAATTTTGCGTCGCTGGCTGAAGTTCAGTCGATAAGCCCCTTCCCTGTTATTTGTTCTGGAGGGGTTACGACCATGCAAGATGTGCGCGAATTGATTCGAACAAACACAGCCGGTGCCATTATTGGCAGATCGCTCTACGAGGGGCAGATAGAACTCGAAGAGGTCTTGCGAGTTTCTTCGAGCTAAGTGTAACGGCCATCTTGAACTAGCTTCAAAAGTCGCACCCGGCAGGTGCGACCTACCTTAGGTCACTCTTGCCGAGAAGGCCGAGAGTGACCTTTGCGTCGATAAGATGGTTTCCATAAGCTTCGCAGCGTCGCCATCGATCAGCCGCCTACATCGCCGGCTCGATGATCGTCGAGGCCTTCTTCCCAAAGCGCTTTTGCGTCTTTTTGCAATCGAGCGCCGACTTGAGTAATGACATTCATGCACAAGAAGTTCGCGCCTCTTGCTGCGATGGCTGGCGCGTAACCGTGTGTAATGCCATATAGAAACGCGCCTGCAAACATATCGCCTGCCCCCGTCAAATCCTTTGGGTGGCAAGCGAATGCAGAGACATGGGATTCTTCGCCGTCAAATCGAACAAAAGCTCCATGTGGGCCATCGGTTACGATACAGTTCGGCACCAGCGACTTGAGCGCGGCAAAGGCCTCTTCGGTGGTGCTGCACTTGGTGATTGCAAGCGATTCAGGTGCGTTGCAAAAAAGCAAATCGCTGTCGGCGAGCGCTGCCAAGAATGCATCGCCAAACACTTCCGGGATAAACGCATCGGAACAGGTTAATGCAATCTTGGTACCTGCCTTCTTTGCGCTTTGAATCGCTTCTCGAATGGCGGTCTGCCCGGTCGCTGGGTTCGCGAAAACATATCCTTCGATGAACAACCAACTCGAATTCGCAATACGTTGATAATCAACATGTTTGGCGGCAAGATGGCTTGAAACGGCCAAACAAGTCCGCATGGTCCGTTCGGCATCGGGTGTGATGATCGCAACACAAGTCCCGGTCGTTTCGCCGACCATGATGGGGTTCCCGATATTGATTTTGAGCGCGTTGAACTCTTCTGCATAGTGCAGCCCATATCGATCATCGCCGACACAGCCGATGAACGCAGATCTGCCACCCAACTGAGAAACGCCAATCACGGAGTTTGCCACCGAGCCGCCGCTGACCAGACGAAGTTCCCGTTTGCCTTCTGAGAATTGCTGCAGCAACCCCTTCTGTTCATCCGCCTCGACCAGTCTCATGGTCCCCCGTTCGAAGTCGAGGGAGTCAAATTCAGAATCGTCTAATTCTAAAAAAATATCAACGATGGCATTTCCGAGGCCACAAACGTCATAGTCACGCATCGCTTGGAATCTACTTTCTGGTCAACTTTTTTCGTATTGGCATCGGTCGCAAGAATTGCACTGGAATGCTAATCTAAGGGCCACTGAATTCTAGTCCAGATTGCGCCGGTCGGAAGTGCAACCCGGACGACAAATTAACGACCTCGCAAATTCTCCCCTCTGTCGCGGCGATTGTTCATGGCAACTATTCCCAAGTCTTGGCTTTTAGGGCCTCGTATGTTTGACCTTACCGGGCGTCGGGCCATAGTTACTGGCGGGTCACGCGGACTTGGAACGGCAATGGCCTGTGCTCTAGCAAGTTGCGGCGCTAACGTCGTGATCACCGCAAGAAAAGTGGAAGATGCAACACGCGTTGCGAATTCGATTGCCGAATCGACCAACCAGCCCGTTTACGGGATCGCCTTAGAAATCTCAGATACCGAAAGCATACCTAAGTTCGCGGAACAATCGGTGGAGAAGCTCGGCGGAATCGACATCCTGGTCAACAATGCCGGCATCAATATCCGCGGCCCAATCGAAGAGTTATCGCTGGATGAGTTTCGCAAGGTTTGCGATGTCAATATTACCGGCGTTTGGTATTTGACCAAACAATTGGTTCCCATCATGAAACGGCAAAACTACGGCCGGATCGTGAATATTGCCAGCACCTTGGGCACTGTCGGGCTCGCCAATCGGACCCCCTACGCCAGCAGCAAAGGAGCCGTGGTTCAAATGACCCGCTCCCTCGCCATCGAATTGGCCAAAGACGGTATCACGGTCAACGCCATTTGTCCGGGCCCGTTCTTGACGCCGATGAACGAACCGATAGCGGAAACCGAAGACGCAAAACGGAATATCCTAGGGGCAACGGCTTTGGAGCGTTGGGGGAGGCTCGAGGAAATCCAAGGGGCCGTTGTTTTCTTGGCAAGTCAAGCCAGCAGTTACTGCACCGGCAGTTTACTGACTGTCGACGGGGGCTGGACAGCGAGATAATCGATCAAGCATCGCAATGCGATCAACCTAAATTGTCAAAACAAGCACTAAACACAGTTCACAAGTAAAATCCCAAAATGCCTGAAACCGTCTTTTCAAAGATCATTCGCAAAGAGATTCCTGCTAAGATTGTGTACGAAGATGATCTGAGCCTTGCGTTCCATGATTTGCAACCGCAGGCCCCAATCCACGTTCTGGTTATACCCAAGAGGCAAATCGATTCGCTTGACTTGGCTAACGAAGAGGACGCGAGTCTGTTGGGCCATTTGCAAATCGTAGCACAACGAGTAGCCCGGATTCTCGAAATAAATGAATCAGGATATCGAGTCGTGATGAATTGCGGCCGAGACGGCGGGCAATCCGTCGGGCATATCCACTATCACCTACTCGGTGGCCGCCAACTTAAATGGCCCCCCGGGTAGTTGTGCACACCTTTCGCCTGCTCACAGGTCCCGCCTTTGAAAATTTTTTCCCAACATCCTTTCGTCAGGAACGCCGCGCTCATTGCGATGTCGCTCGGTATTTCGGCCAACGCTCGATCGCAAGACATCACTTTTGAAAAACATATTCGTCCCATCTTGAGGCAATACTGTTTCGATTGCCACGGCGCGACGGACAAGAAAGAAGGGAACCTGGATCTTCGGCTCGTTCGCTTTATGAAACAGGGTGGCGATTCCGGCTCCGCGATCGACGAGGCGAAGGGGGGCGAGAGCCTCTTGATTCAGCGAATCGTGGATGGCGAAATGCCTCCAGGCGAAACGCATCTGCCGGCTGCGACTCTCCAAATTCTAAAAGATTGGATCGATGCAGGAGCTAAGACAGAACGCCCTGAACCCGAACAGATCGGTCCCGGCGTTCCGATTACTGCTGAGGATAGGGACTACTGGGCTTTCCGGCCGATTGTAAGACCGACGGTTCCCGATCTCTCCAAAAACGATC
This sequence comes from Pirellulales bacterium, assembly GCA_038223525.1. GTDB lineage: Bacteria > Planctomycetota > Planctomycetia > Pirellulales > Pirellulaceae > JBKCUI01. The sequence continues at coordinate 4,013 of JBBRGW010000082.1, read as the reverse complement.
GCATCCGGACACCGATCGATGCTTTGCTTGCTCAAGCGATGCCAAGGGGCGTTTCGTTTTCCGGAGAAGCAGATCGCGCGACATTGATTCGTCGCGTCTACTTTGACTTGATCGGCTTGCCTCCAAGCTTTGAAGAGCTAGAACGATGGAGTCAACTAGCGGACACAAACTGGTTTGAGCAACTCGTGGACGCAATGCTCGATTCGCCGCATTACGGCGAAAGATGGTCTCGGCATTGGCTCGATGTCGCTGGCTACGCAGATTCCGAGGGGCAAACCACCGAAGATGCGGTACGACCATGGGCATGGAAGTATCGGGACTACGTGATTCGATCGTTCAATGCAAATAAACCGATCGATCGCTTCCTTGTCGAGCAGCTTGCAGGTGACGAACTCGCTGGACCGCGGCAAGGGGACTGGACCGCCGAGCAAATCGAACGGCTTACGGCAACTGGATTTCTCACGATGGCAGCGGACGGTACCGGGGCGGGTGACAATAGCCCTGAGGCTCGCAACAAAGTCATCGCCGATACGATCAAGATTGTTAGCTCGTCGTTGCTCGGGGTCAGTGTCGGATGCGCGCAATGCCATGACCACCGTTACGACCCGATTTCTCAATTGGATTACTACGCCATGCGAGCGGTGTTTGAGCCCGCCCTGGATTGGCAACAGTGGCGCGTTCCCGATGCACGTCGCATTTCGCTTTACACCATTGCAAACCGCGAGCAAGCTGCAACCATCGAACAAGAAGCAAAAAAGATTGCGGAAGAAAAAGCCGTCAAGCAAAAGATCTTCATGGCCGAGGCTCTCGATAAAGAAATGCTCAAGTACGAGGAGCCGTTAAAAACGGATCTTCGCACGGCCTACGATAAACCCGAGAAAGAGCGCAATGATGAGCAACTGGCACTGCTCAAAAAATATCCGAGTGTCAATATCACTCCAGGCGTTCTATACCAATACCTCCCAAAAGCAGCCGAAGAACTGAAAGTTTTCGATACCAAGATAGCCGAGACCCGAGCGCGCAAGCCCAAGGAAGAATTCGTTCGCGCGATGACGGAGGTCCCTGATCGCATTCCGGATACCATGTTGTTTCATCGCGGTGATCACCAACAGCCCAAGCAGAAAGTTTTGCCTAGCGACCTTACCATCGCTGCTGCCGAAGGAGCGTTACCACAACTGCCCGAACGGGACGCGACACTGAAATCCAGTGGACGAAGATTGGCATACGCGCGTTGGCTGACAGGTGGAAAGCATCCTTTGGTCGCTCGCGTTTTGGTCAATCGCGTCTGGTTGCATCACTTCGGACAAGCCATCGTTCCAACCCCTTCGGAATTTGGAAAGCTGGGTACACCCCCAATCTATCCGCAGCTATTGGACTGGTTAGCCGACGAGTTCATGGCAAGTGGCTGGGATTTGAAAAGACTGCATCGCACGATCATGAATTCGACCGCTTGGCGTCAAACCGCGGTTCGCGATGAAGCGAAGACCGCATTGGACGCCGAAAACGCATTCTATTGGCGCAGGTCGATTCAACGCTTGGATGCAGAAGTCATTCGAGACCGGATGCTGGTCACCTCGGGAACACTTGATTCAAGTCTCTATGGTCCACCAATTGCCATCAAAGCCGATGAAGCTGGTCAAATCATCGTCGATGGTCAACAGAAGCGTCGCAGTCTGTATCTGCAAGTGCGTCGTTCGCAACCGGTTGCAATGTTGCAAAGTTTTGATGCTCCCGTGATGGATGTAAATTGCGAGCGACGGCCGGTATCGACCGTTGCAACGCAGTCTTTGATCTTGATGAATGGCGAGTATGCATGGCAACAAGCGGACTTGCTGGCGGCCCGCGTAATTCGTGAGTCAGTACCGCTGCCCCCTGAACAATTGGCCAATCAGCCGGAACTATCCGGAGTAATAACTTCTAGCAACAAAGAAGTTAGTTTTGCCGACTTACCGTCTCAATTGCATTTTGCTTGGAAACTCATTTACTGCCGAGTGCCGACGGACGATGAGTTCGCGCGTTTGATGAAGCACGCGGCCGACCAGTTGCAGGCCATGCAAGTTGACGCGAGTGGCATCCCTGCGGGTTCCAGTATCGCCAAGCAAGTTTTGGTTAACTATTGTCACGCGTTGATAAACTCGAGCGAATTCGTTTACGTCGATTAGGAGAAAATCAGACATGGGGTTCTTTAGTCGTAGACAGTTTTTAGCAGAGAATGCGATGGGGATCGGTTCGATTGCATTGACTTGGTTGTTGCAGCAAGAACAAGGCAAGATGCCCAAAGCGATCGCATTGGCAAAACCGCACAATGACTTGCTTCCTCGCAAGACACATTTCGAGCCGAAGGCGAAGGCCATGATCTCCTTGTTTCAGCATGGAGGCCCATCGCATATGGACTTAACTGACCCCAAGCCAGAACTGACCAAGTACAGTGGTACCGATTACAAAGAGGACATCCACTTTAGTTTCGTCAACGAGGCGAGCAAGAAACTATTCGGCAGTCCCTTTCGGTTTGAGGCACACGGACAATGCGGGACTCAGATATCGGAACTACTGCCTCACACGGCTGAGATCGTCGATGACATTTGTTTGATCCGAAGTATGCACACGGGGGCTAACGGACACGAGGTTTCGATTCGCTATTTCCATGGAGGAATTCCGGGAGTTTTGGGACGTCCGACGTTGGGATCTTGGTTGGTCTACGCGCTGGGGTCCGAATCGCAAGACTTGCCTGCGTACATGGTGCTCACCGATCCGGGCGGGTTACCGGTCGATGGTGTTACGAATTGGTCGAATGGCTACATGCCCGCCATGTTTCAAGGCACTGTGCTGCGACCCAAGGAGCCTCGCATTCTTAACCTTCAGCCACCAGCGCATGTGCGAGGTAAGTTTCAGGAACAGAACCTTGCGTTGCTCCAGGACTTGAATCGGCGTCATCTCGAAAGCCATCCGGGTGAAGCGGAGTTGGAGGCTCGGATCGCCAGCTATGAATTGGCGGCCCGCATGCAGACCGCTGCGGCCGAAGCGCTCGATATCGAGCAAGAGACGGTGGCAACACATCGTCTGTACGGGCTCGACGCGCCGGAGACCAAGGAGTACGGCACTCGATGCTTGATCGCCCGTCGGTTGGTGGAACGCGGCGTTCGCTTTGTTCAATTGTTTCACAATGGACAACCGTGGGACAATCATAGCGGCCTCGTGAAGGGACTTGGTTCGATATGCAAGAAGACCGACAAACCTGCTGCAGCATTGGTCAAGGATCTGAAACAGCGAGGCATGCTCGACTCGACAATTGTCCACTGGGGTGGCGAGATAGGTCGATTACCCGTCACGCAAGAGCACGGTTCGCCAGAGAAAGCGGGCCGCGATCACAACGGTCAAGGCTTTAGTATTTGGCTGGCTGGCGGCGGGTTCCGCGCGGGAATGGCCTTTGGAAAGACCGATGAATTCGGACACAGAGCCGTTGAGAACATTGTTACTCCCAACGACTTCCACGCGACTGTGCTCAATCAGTTCGGACTCAAGCACGAAGAGACCATGATGATCCATAGCGGGCAAGAGCAGACCATTACGAACAAGCGAGCCGCGAGAGTTGTTAAAGAAATTATCGCTTGATGCTAAAGCCCTAAGTGCTAAGGCGTATCACCAAGTCAAAGGTCACTCTCGGCAAGAGTGACCTACGGTAGGTCGCACCTACCGGGTGCGACTTTCGAATCTAGACCTCAAACCCGAAGTTTTCCCACATCATGAATTGGTTCTCAAAGAAATCCCTCTCTCTCCTCGCAGCATTTTCCTATTTGTCGCCGTTGCCGTACTGCTTTGCTGAGGATCTCGATCCTACAAGATTTGAGAAAGTTACCATTGCCACGGGCTTAGTTCAGCCGATGCAAATGGCCAACGCGCCAGACGGGCGTATCTTCCTCATCGAACTCGCAGGCGTTGTGAAACTGATCGATCCGGTCCGCAAAACGACGAAGGTCATCGCGAAGATTAAGGTCACTACGGAGCAAGAGAAT
>JBBRGW010000081.1:0-11576 GCA_038223525.1 Pirellulales bacterium | reverse complement strand
GTTTCGCGCACTACCTCAAGTGTATCGTGCGAGACAAGATCGGATCATTCAAAGAACAATCCGACATGCAGACCTGGCTAAACGGCTGGATCAGCAAGTATGTCGAATCCAACCCTGCAACGGCGACAGAACTAGACAAATCGAGAAGACCATTGGCTGCCGCCGAAGTCGTCGTGGAAGCCATCGAAGGGAACCCAGGCTATTACAACTCGAAATTCTTCTTGAGACCGCACTACCAACTAGAGGGACTAACTGTCTCGCTCCGGCTGGTCAGCAAACTCCCATCTGCAAAAGCGTAATGGCTGATCGCGAGCCCATCGCTAGAAACTGACGAACTACATTACTAAAAGGTACTTATATGATATTGCTTAGCTTTAAAACGAAAATCAAAGGTGAGTCTGACGTTGTGGGCCACACCGAATGGATCAAGCTGGAAGGGGTGAATTTCAGCAGCAGCCGCCCCATCGACGCGGGTGCGATTGGAAAGAAACGGGAAACCGGCGCCCCATCGTTCACGAGCATCATGTGCTCCAAGCCAGTCGACATCGCTTCGGTCGAACTCTTCATGCAAAGCATTTGCGGCAAGAGTCTCGAGGAGGGATACATCAACTTCATTCAGACCGGTGGTGAGAAGACAGACCAAATCTATCTCAAAATGACTTTGTCAGAACCCGTCATCGAGAACTATAGCTTCGCCGGCGGCGATCCATACGCTTCTGAGTCCTTTGCAATCAACTTCGTAAAGATCAAGTTGCAACATATCTCGTTCGATGGCGATACCAAAACCGAAGGTTCTGCTAAGGGTTGGGATATTACCAAGGGCGAAGCTTGGTAGATTTATTGGTCCGAAAGTTAAAAGGCGGATGCTAGCAGCATCCGCCACGTTTTGCTTGCAGCCAATTACATGTCGAGTGCGTTGGAATACACTTGCATGATTTGAAGGAAGATGGTGAAAATGGCGATGATCATGATCGCAGCGATCATGAGCCAGACGAGCACTCCTGAAAGGATCGCCAACTGCTTTAACGCCATTTGTGCCTTCTCGCGATACGTGGCCGCCATCCGCTCCAGCGACTCGCTATCCGAACCGCTCATCTCACCCACCTCGACGTTTTGAATAAAGTCAGCCGGCAAAAGCTTGGGCGCGTCCAGGGCCTCCGCAAATGATTTTCCCTCCACGATCGCAGCCAAAGATTTTGGCAAGCCAGAGATGTAGTAGTAATTACCTGTGCTGAGCAATGCGTCTCTCACGCTGCGTTTGGCATCGACCCCTGCACCCAACATCATCGACAGTGTCATCGAGAGCCGAGACAGGGCTGTTGTTGTTAGCACGGTACCTATCACTGGGACGTTGCGCACCAAGGGTACCAATGTTCGGTGGCAGCCAAACCAGTTCTTCCAAATCCCAAACGCAACCACGGCCAACGTACCAAAGAACAAGCCTGCAAGGCTCCCAAAAATCAGTACTCCAGACACACCTCGCAAACCGATTCCCGTTAGATCAAGGGGCTTGTCTTGGGACGAACCGGACGCAAAAAATCCATTGACCAGTATCAGGATACAAACGATAAAAAAGGCGAGCACGAGTTGAATGACTGGAAACGTAATTTGAGCAATAAAGGCGTTTCGAGTCTGTTTGAGATCTTGGTAGTAGTCCGCCATCTCGCGAAACGTGCGGTCCATGCCGCCGGCGTGTTCACCCGCATCGACCATTTTGACGAGCAAGTTAGGAAAGTAATAGCCTTGTAAAGCCATTGATTCGGAGAGCGTATGACCCTTGCGCAGCGCTTCGATCATGCTTTGAGCAACGTCCCGATGGCGGGCATTTCCAGTCTTGGCTTCGATCCCGAGCATACGAAGCAGATCGACACCTGACTTCAGACCCATCGACATTCGCCGACAAAACCCCTCCAAAGCCTTCAACGAAATCCCTCCAAAAATGCGCTCCAGGCTCCTCGCATTGGATGATTTGGATTCGCCCGGGCTAGGAACGGCGGCTGGTATCGAGGTCGATGTCATTGCGGAGCCTATTTCGGTTTGAAAGTATGGCGTGGCCTCTCGAGTGTTTCGCACTATCAAGCTTGCACCATTACGCCACTTAATTATGAGCGTGGTTATTGTCGCCTGTGAGGCGCGATTTGGCTAGCAAGTCGACGGATTTCTGAGGGTGAGTGGTGTTCGCTCGACGTCAGTCTATGATAGACAAAGCACTCCAAATTCTACAGGAAGAACATGACCGGAAAAAACAGACTCCCGCTGGATGACGTCCGATACCAGCACCCCGACCAGCCAATCCCGAGATTTCCCAAGAGCCAGCCGCAGACGGAACCGCTGCATTTGAGCGGCGTATGGAGGATGGAGACCACCGAACAAGCGGACGCGTTGCTCGCGGGAACATCGCCCGGATTCGTGTATCGTCGTGAAGGGCATCCCAATGCTTCGTCGCTGGCCGAATCATTAAGGGTGGTGCATAGCGCAGACGAAGCGATCGTAACCGCCCAAGGAATGAGTGCCATTTCGATCGCAGCCATGGCATTGCTTAAGCCCGGAGATCGCGTATTGCTCGGGCAACCAGTCTACGGACGAACCTCGTTCCTGATCAAAAAGGACTTGGCTCGGTGGGGCATCGTATTCGAAGACGTCAATGTTACCGATACCAACGCTTGGATGCACGCCTTGCGCAAACCCTCGCGTATGGTGATCATCGAAACCATCACCAACCCACGACTCAATGTTCCAGACATCCAAACGATTTCTCGACTGGCACATCAGCAAGGTGGAACCGCAACATCGGAGGCGGGAACGGTCGTTTTGGTCGACAATACGTTTGCGACTCCAGTATTGTGCCAGCCCTTGGCGCTCGGCGCAGACTTGGTCATGGAGAGTCTGAGTAAATTCGTATGCGGCCATGCAGATGCAATGATCGGTCTGTTGTGTGGGCGAAGCGCAGTGTGGGATCGAATTCGGCAAACCATGGTGTCCTTTGGAATGACCAGCAGTCCGCTCGACTGTTGGCTGACGCAACGCGGGCTAGCATCGCTCCCTGTTCGAATGGCTCACGCTGCATCCTCCGCATTAGACTTGGCGAACTCGATTGAAGGCCACCCAAGCATCAGCCTATTGGACTACCCTGGTTTGCCCTCACACAGCGATCATGCAATTGCAAAGATGCAGTTCAACGGAACCTTCGGAAACATGCTTTCGGTAAGGTTGAACGGCGGGTTGCGGACTGCTCAACGTTTCATCGCTGCGGTTGCGTCCGATATTCCATTTTGCCCAACATTGGGAGAGGCTCAAACGACGCTCAGTCATCCGGCCTCGACAAGCCATCGCAGTTACAGTGAAGAACAACTCGAGTCACTGGGGATCGATGGAGGAACGCTCCGTTTTTCGGTGGGACTCGAACCCAACGGCTGGTTGATAGAGAAGTTCTCAGCAGGACTCGATAAATCCGCGTCGTAGAGCCTTCCGTAGCCTGAGACCATAGCCTGAGACCATTGCCTGAGACCATTGCCTGAGACCATTGCCCGGTCCGTTGTTTCGTTCGGGACAATGGTCCCAAACTACAGCCAATCACATTCAATAGATCATGATGCAAAAGAAGTTTGAAGCGAAGCTGCGATTGGCCGAGAAGCATTTGAGCAAGCAGTGCTCCAAGCTACAGGCTTGGATCTCGAAAGCGGGCAGATGCGAATTGCAACCTGCATGGGAGAGAGAACCATTTGAGTCGTTGGTTAGGGCTGTCGCGCATCAACAGTTGCACGGCAAAGCGGCCGAATCGATTTTGGGTCGAATGATTGCGAGATTTCCCGATCAGCCATTCCCAACCCCCATCCAATTGTCTCGGATGCGGGTCCCATCGTTTCGCAAATGCGGCTTTTCCCTTTCCAAGACTGAGGCCATCCGAGGAATCGCTCGCGAATCCAGCGAGGGACTTGTCCCGCGCCGCGAGGTCGCGAATGGGATGAGCGACGAACATTTGATCGCATCGCTAACGCAACTGCGCGGCATTGGAAAATGGTCCGTCGAGATGCTGTTAATCTTTACGATGGGCAGGCTCGACGTCATGCCGGTCGACGACTTCGGCGTTCGCGCAGGACTCAAACATCTCTATGGACTAACCGAGATGCCGAAGAAATCCGAGTTTGCCGAATGGACAGATACATGGAAACCGTACCGCTCCATAGGTGCATGGTACCTCTGGCGGTTGGCTGACTCTCGCAAGTAATCTCCCGTACCCAGCCTTTGACTTGACAGTAGGGGTGCGTCGATGATCAACTTTGTTTCGGATAAGGAAATGGAACATCAGGTAGGGCGGTACTGTTTTGGGTGTCGGGTGTCGGGTTTCAGGTTTCAGGGGTCGGGGGTGGCCTGATGAAAATGTTTTCGGGGCGATATGGAGTTTGTTTCTACACGAAGGATTGCAAATTGCAAATTGAACAATGCAAATTGCAATTTAAGCGGGGATTCATCAATTAAAAATTTGCAATTTGCAATTTGCAATCTCAGACCAGCAGTACAAAACCTATTTTGCCAATACTCGTCAAATCACCGAGGCTTGAGGATTTTCATCAGGCCAGGTCGGGGGTCGGATTTGAGATTTGACGATGGATGGCAAACGCTTTATGCCTTAGGTTCGCGTTGAATGTCTGAGACAAATAGGAATGGCTAACGACAATATTTTGGAACACGGAGACGGCGATGAGTATTGATACGCAAGAGAGCGCAATTGGAAAGACATTGCGGTGGTGGCCGGCAGCGTTGCTGGTCGTTTCGATGGTGCTGCTTCGTAAATTGCCGGACACGATGGAATCTCCGAGTTTGCCTGTCTTTATGGCGGGCTTCATGGGGCCGGCGGGAATTGGTATTCTGATTCTCGGTTGGTGGATCTTTGCAAGCCGAGCTGGTTGGAAAGAAAAACTGATCGGTGCAGTATCCGTTGCTGCGATTGGCATATTGGCGAGTGCATTGTGCCATTTCACGATGAAGGAAATGGGGGTCATGATTTTCGTCATACCGTATGGTATGGCCGCGTTTGCAATTCCTTTGATACTGCTGGCGAATCGGCCAGCAGTGCGATTGCCTGTCGCATTGCTGTGCTCAGTTCTCGGCTTCGGATACTGGGATTTATTGCAGTCTGGTGGCGTTTCGGGCAAGTTCGAATCCGATTTCGCTTGGCGATGGGAAGCGACCCCGGAAGAAAAGTACCTCGAAAGTCGATCCGGCAGATCCATTCCGTCAAGCCTCGAAGCGAGCGACGTTCCAATCACTCTGGCTTCTTCAACTTGGCCCAGCTTTCGCGGTTCGACCCGCGATAGCAAACTGGTAGGCGTGTCGCTGAAAGAGGACTGGAATACCTCACCACCCAAACTGATTTGGAAGTCGAAAATAGGACCCGCGTGGTCGTCGTTTTCGATTGCTGGTGACCGTTTGTTTACACAGGAACAGCGAGGCGAAAAGGAAGCTGTTGTCTGTCTGGACGCCAAGACTGGAACCGCGATTTGGGAGCATGAATACGAAAGTCGCTTTTGGGAATCGGTTGCTGGGGCTGGACCGCGAGCCACGCCAACGATTGCCGACGAAGGACTCTATGCATTCGGTGCCAACGGTATCTTGACCTGCTTGAACGCAAGCACAGGGAAGACGATTTGGGAGCGGGATATCCAAACCGAGTCCAAGCGAAAACCACCGATGTGGGGTTTTGCATCGTCTCCGCTTGTTACCGAGGGGATCGTGATTGTGCATGCGGGCGGACCGGATGGCAAAGGGGTCTTGGCATTCGATGCGAAAACGGGGGAGCCACGATGGTCGGTTGCATCCGGAGACCACAGCTATAGTTCGGCACAAACAGCTACCTTTGATTCCGTAACAGGTGTCCTGATGGAAACGAATGCAGGTTTGCAATTTCTCAATCCAAAGGATGGAAGCACCCTTTGGAACTTTGACTCTCCAAGTCAAAACTATCGCACATTGCAACCTTTGGTTTTAGGCAATTCAGTGCTGCTAGCGAACAGCTTAGGGGACGGAACCAAAAGACTTAGGGTCAATCGCGAAGGCGATCAATGGACCGTCAAAGAGGAATGGGCCTCACGCGATATGAAGCCCGACTTCAACGACTTCGTCGAGCATCAAGGGATGCTCTATGGTTTCGATGGCAACATTTTTGCGTGCGTCGACATGGCGACAGGCAAACGCCAATGGAAGAAGGGGCGTTACGGAAACGGCCAGGTTCTTTTGCTATGCGACGCCGGACAAATGCTTATCACATCCGAGGCAGGTGAATTGGTACTGTTGAAAGCGGATCCTAAATCGATGGTCGAAGTTGCGAAGTTTCAGGCCATTGAGGGGAAAACGTGGAATCACTCGGTTCTCGTGGGCAACCGTGTCTACGTGCGAAATGCGGAGGAGGCTGCTTGCTATGAGTTGCCGACTCGGTAGGAATCAGTTTGACTAACCCAGCAGCAGCATCGCTACATTGACGTAGATGAGGATGCCCAGGATGTCGCTAAGGCCTGCCACAAATGGATTGCTCATCATGGCTGGGTCCAAACCCAGACGTTGGAAGATCAATGGCAGCATGCTACCCATGCAGGTCCCGCATATCACGACACATAAAACCGTGATCGGAATGACCATCGCTGCATAAACAGAAGGTGCGAGAAATAGAGCGCAGAAAAAACCGATCACACCCATAAAACTTCCTAGGACTACACCCATGATCGCTTCTCGTCGCAGCACCGTCGCCCATTCGCGACCAAATACATCTTTGGTTGTCAAAGCGGTGATTACGAGCGTGGAGGATTGGCTACCGGAATTGCCGCCACTGCTTATGATCAATGGAATGAACAGAACCAACCATTCGTACCGCTCGAGTTCCACTTGATAGCTTTTTAGTAAGAAGGCAGTCGACAAGGCTGCAAAGAACAAGATCGTTAACCAGATACCTCGTTTCCATGACAATGTCGTCAGAGGGGTCCGCATGTACGAGTCTTTTAATGGCTCTACGGCTGCGATACGCTGAACGTCTTCGGTGGCTTCGGCACGAACGACGTCGATGACGTCGTCGTGGGTTATGATGCCGAGCATGTGCCGTTGATCGTCGACGACCGGTATCGCAAGCAGATTGTAGAACGCGACTTTCTGTGCCACTTGCTCTTGATCGTCTTGGACATTGGCCGTGACCAAGTCGGTTTTCATCAGGTCGACCAATTTGGTTTCAGGGCGCCCGATCGCGGAAACCAACGCACGGGTGCTGACTACGCCGCGCAAATGATTGGTGTCGTCGGTGACATAGATGTAGTAGATCATCTCAAGCCGTTCGGCTTGTCGACTGAGTTGATCGAGTGCCTGCCGCAGCGTTAGCGATTCGGAGAGGCAAGCTGCCTCGGTCGTCATCATCGCGCCTGCGGTACCCTCGGCAAAGGTTTGCAGTCGGCGAATGTCTCGGCGATCGGTTGCTGGCACCAACGCTAGGATTTGATCAACACGTTCGGTTGCTACTTCATGAAGCAGGTCCACGGCATCGTCAGCAGGCAAATGAGTGACCAACACTGCAACTTGCTTGTCATCCTGGGTTGCCAACAATTCGACTTGCCGGTCCCAATCAAAGTATTGGAAGATCTCTGCTTGTAAGCCCGGGTCCGCGTGCTGGAGCACTTGCCAGGTTTCGGAGTTATCCAGCCCCTCCATGAACTCGGCCGTTCGTGCGGGGTGCAACGCCACGCAAAACTCGCGCAGTTCCTCCGAGAGCTTATCCGCAAGCATTTCGCGAAGTTCTGGCAGGAACAAGGTGTTGATCATGATGGCAAAATTCTTTCGCAGCGCGAAAGCTTACGCGCGTCGATTCAGTCAATCGGACTTGTGGATCCATTGGAGGCGATAGGCAAATTCAAGTTTCCGTCGGCCCAGGCGAAATAGATTTGATCGGCACCGGCATGCTTGATCAAGTCCATTCGTTGTTTTAGGACTTCATCGAGTATTTCATTGAGCCTATTGTGGGTCGCCAGCAGCAAGAATCGAATCGCTCTTGGCCAGGTGCGATCGGTCAGTTGTCCCCTTGGATATTCCCCAAATATTGTTTTCGCACTTCAGGATGCTTTTTCACTTCATCGGGGGGGCCTTCGCAAAGTACGGAGCCCTTGTTGATAACATAGCAGCGGTCTACGGCAGCGAGGATTTCCAACGCAGCGTGATCGGTGATCAAAATCGAGATGCCGGTATCTCTTAGATCAAAAATCGTTTGTTGGATACTCTGAACTGTCACCGGATCGATTCCAGCGAACGGTTCGTCGAGCATTATGATTCGCGGATTGGACACGAGGCAGCGTGCGATTTCCAACCTCCGTCTTTCACCGCCGGAAAGTTTCGAGGCTCGCGAACGGCGGATGTGAGTTATTTTAAACTGGGCTAGTAGTTCGTCTGTTCGCTTCCGCCGTTCCGTCCATCCGACCCCTAAGAGTTCGAGCATAGCGGAGATGTTTTGCTCCACGGTCAGCCTTCGAAAGACACTGGATTCCTGGGCAAGATAGCCCATTCCTCCGTCGCGAGCTCGCCGGAACATGGGCCAGTAGGTAACGTCTTCTCCACCGAGAAACACTTGTCCGCGATCTGGCATAACCAAACCGCAGGTCATGCGAAAACTGGTAGACTTACCCGCCCCGTTTGGTCCTAGCAAACCGACAATCTCCGCTTCGCCGACTCGCATGCTGACGCCGCTAACCACTTTGCGACGACCATAGGTCTTTTCAAGTCCGACTACATTGAGAACATCCATGTTCTAGTTTCTTTCGTAAGTACGGCGAGTGATGTCTAGCGGATAAGTCCCATGCGCTGAACATTGGGCAAGAATGGAACAGGAGCGTTCCAATAGTGCGGCCAAAAGACCATAACAGCCCGTCCAATAAAGAGCCGTTCAGGCTGATGATGTTCTGACCAGGACCGAGCATCCGAACTCGCAGCCGAGTTGTCACCCATGGGGAAGTACTCGTCGTTTTTTAAGGGGAACTCGACGGTTTGCCGACTCTTGGCCATCGGGCCACAAGCCCATAAATTGGGATTGGATAGAACCGCATTGCGATTGAGTCCTTCCTGCGACATTTTTTGAGTCAGCTCAGCCACGGTCAAGTTGTGGACTTCCCTCGCATAGCGATCATTGTTCTCTGGCGTGCTTGTTGCACGCATCGCGCCAAGAACATCTTGGTAGTCGAACAACGCTTGATTGCGATTCCCATGTGCAATGTAGTAAATGTCGCGAAACGCTTGAGCACGGATTATCTCTGCGCCGCCACCTTCCACACCGATCGCAATCGGAGCCGCATCGAGAGGATTGTTCGGCAAACTTTTTGGAAGTCGACTACCGAATGGCACGTACGCTTCGCTAAGCAAATTGCCGCTCGGCGACCACACTACTGTTCTGCCGTCGACCCAAAGCACTAAAGAATCATCTACATTTGCAAAACGGATTCGGTGCTTTCCACCTGCGCGAACATTGGTGTTCGCCATCGCTTTGTTCGCCAGGGTTTGCCCCTCTTGCTGAAAAGCTTCGGCCAGCTTTCCATCGACCAAGACGGTCAGTGTCGCTTGTCCGGTCTTAAGGTCAATTCTGCACTCGTGCTCAACACCTGACTCGACCAACATCAATGCCAGGGATTGCGTATCGCGTTCCGTTTTCACTTCGAATTCGGCCGCCAAATCGCCGGTCCAATGGATGCCATCGTTTTCAAGCGGGCGATTAGAACCGAAACCCGAACGGTTTGCCATTCGAATCCAGTCCCGTGCGATCGAATCAAAATTCTCAACATCGATACGGGACTTGTCGGTCGAATAGCTAGCGTTGTACGCAGTGAAGTCACTGACGAGTCTTGAGGAGTATGGCTGAATGGGAGCAGGCAATTTGCCGGTCGATTCTACCGATTCCCATGCTAAAGTGTCGACCACTCGATGGTAGTAGCGGAGCCAATGGGTTGTTCCTGCCGGGACCTTGTTAATGGTGGCGGACCATTTGCTTCCGGACTGATCCACTTGCCAATTCGAGGTTTCCGCTGGAAATGGCTGCCAAGCGCTCGGCATACCAGCTGCGATAAGCTTCGCGGGCAAATACTTGGAATCGTAAAGCACCTGGAGCATTGCGTTGATCACATGCGGTGGTTTTCTAGCGATCTTGAATGCTGCCTCGTCGGCTTTGCTATCTCCGCTCGGCTTAGTTGTCGCAATATCGTCCCGGACATATATGTTCCCCTCGCGAATTCGAAGGGTCTCATTGGGCCGACCCGTGCAACGCTTGATGTAATTCAAACGGGCCTCCTCAATGAACTTGAATACGATCACATCCCATCTCCGAGGCTCGGTCCATGCGTAAGCTAGTTTGCTGACCAGGATGCGATCGCCGGAAAAAGTTGCGTGATTCGAATCAACAGAGGGATTGGCAACCTGCGGCTTGCGACACAGCGGACAAGTGGTGCCGATGACGAGCTGGTCGGTACGTGCACCAACAGGATTGAACTCGTTGCTAGCTCCGCATTGGTATTGGTATCCACATTCCTCACAACGAATATCTTTGTGCGCACCCATCAACGTTGGGGCCATCGACCCGGTCGGAATAACGAAGGCTTCTGCTATAAAAGCCTTAAAAAGCAGAGCCAAAATGAATGCGACCGCCAGACTCTCGATCGTCTCGCGAACGACTTGCACCTCGGTCTGTTTAATTAGAGAAGCCTCGGCCATGGATTAGAGTCGGTCGTTGAGGGTTTAAGTGAAATCGACTTCGGGGACAGTTTAGGCACAATGAGTCATCGGAACCTTTGTTCTCAATAAATGTGCGTCTGCCTCCCCGTTCGGGCACCCAAGTATACCCGACGAACCTATTCGTGGCTGCGCAGGAATTCATTGTCATTCAAGCCCCCAAGACCAACGAAGGCCGTCTTACATTGTGTACGCCCCGATAGGCTTGACCCATCGGACGTAAAGGTTCTCAGCTAGACACGACAGAATCAAATGTTTCCCGCACCCCTCCCCACCTACCCCAACGCCAAAAGCGTTGGGCTAGGGGGAGGGGAGGGGGGGTGGGAGCGTTCCTGGGGGAGGGTGCGTTTTAGCTAAGAACCGTAGGCTCCGACGAGACGAGCTCGTCGGGGGCCAGCGAAAACAAACCAGTGAAAACACCGCTACAAAAGCGAGACCTACTTCAAGCGGTCGGGGTGACTTGTACCAGTTTTAAGCCAGTAGAATTGCTTGAAGACCGGTTGCTCCCATTAAATATCGATGATCCGGTCACGAATCCAAAAGCGGTCAGACTTCGAGGCTTCAAAGGGCGTGCGGGCCCCGTAAAATAAGTTAAGTGTCCTTAGGGTTGTGTTCAAGGGTTGGTAAGTTTCCTTTACCGGCTTTGCGAAAACAATGGTTTACCTGCCCGAGATTATTTGTTCTCGTCAGGATTTTGTGTTCGATCGAGTTCTTCAATACGGTTGCACCTTTACGCAGACCTGCAATTTCGCGACAATACTGCGTTTTGCGATTATGGTAAAAGATGCCAGTCCACGCCAAATGGGCGCTTGGATGATTGTCCATTAAATATAGAC
>JBBRGW010000080.1:0-11634 GCA_038223525.1 Pirellulales bacterium | reverse complement strand
TCGAGTAGCTCTTGTGTTTGCTGCAATTCGGACCGAAGCTTTTCGGCTCTCGATACTTGTTCCTTGTGCCGAGCATCAAATACAGCGGTCAGCGTTTGGGTTAGTTCTTGAGTAATTCCTTCTCGCGCCTGTGGGTTAGCGGATTGAAACCGGCTAGCCAATCGCCGAAGGTCGGTGTCCACGGCAGGATTGCTGTCGGCCGCTCCTATCCCGAAACCAGGTACCGTCGTCCGCCTAATCTTGGGGACATCATAAGTAGCACCGTTCGGATCGGTAACTTTCTCCATAACCGTTTGTTCAAATACCCGTACATTGCCATTTACGTTAGGTATCCTCTCGGGAACCCCAGGAAAGGCCGAAACACTGCCCTCATTTCCAAGGTTGCTTGGGAGAGTATATGAGGATTGAGGCGGTGGAGAGACCTGACCGGGTAATTGCGATGGTCGGGTCACTGTCGACTGTGCCTGAATTGCTGCGAGCACGGTCGTCACGATGCCAAACGAGCAAACGACGGTTGCGCCAAGTGCGTATCGCGAAAATCGACCTGATCGCGATACGATTTTCGACGCTTCCTCGTTGTTTTCTGGAGTGTTGTCCATATTTAATTCTCGACTTTCGAACGTTAGAAAAAGGTTCAATGGTTCTTAGGGCTTGGTGTTTGACCCCATGCCAGCTTGTCTGGCAGGAGCCAGAGTTTTTTAGTTAGAAAGCCTAATCTCCCGCGACTTCGCAAGTTCCGACCCGTTGGCTGCTAAAAGCAGCCAACGGGTCGGAACTTGCGGAAATTGGGTCGGAACGCGAGCTAACTCCAAAACTTGGGCTCCTGTGAGGCAAGCTCACAAAGGGGGTCGGAAAACTTATGGGTACAAAAAGGCTGGAAGCCTGTCCTACGGATTTTGATTCGGTGGTTTATTTTCATGCAACGCCTTAATTGGGGACTGCTTCGGCGCCGTTCGCGGAAGGCTGCTCATCGCCTAGGCTAGACTTCAGAGCTCGCATTTCCGTCTCAAGCTTCGATAGCCGATCCAAAATATCCGAGTCGAAATTCATGGATGGATCTACAACCTCGACTTGGTCACCGCTTGGTTCAGAAGGTGGAATCGCTTTTGAATTCGTGATTGGAATGCCAGTTAAATCTTTTTTCTTATTGGGCCAGCTTGCATAGGCGGCGGCAAGCGTAACAACGATCAAACCAATCGCGATACTCTTATGAATCCAAGTGAATCGCAATGCTGGCGTGAGAACCTTTGGCAGTGGATTTCGTCCGGGTGCACGAGCATGCGATAGGGCCGAGCGGAGCAACTCAACCGAATCGCTTGCATTCGAAATTCTTGACTCGACTTTCTTTTCTAAGAAGCAATGAATCAGTTGTTCCATCCAAAGTGGCATCGTCTCGTTGATTTCATAGACAGGTATCGGTTGTTCCTCGCCTACGCGTCTCAGGATGGCTAGCGTTGAGTCGCCTCGCACTGGCGGACGTCCTGTTGCCATCGCATACAGAACGGCCCCCAAGCTGTACAAGTCCGAACGATGATCGATCGTCATCCCGCGGGCTTGTTCGGGGCTCATGAATTGCGGTGTACCAGCTACCATACCGCTGTTCGTCAAGGAAGCGTCGTCAATGGTGCGAGCCAAACCGAAATCGCTTAGCAGCACACGATGCCCACCATCATCCAATAGAATATTCGCAGGCTTGATGTCACGATGCACTAAACCTAAACGGTGGGCCGCTACCAACGCTTCCGCGATTTGAACTCCGATGGAAAGTATCTCGGAAAGCGGTAAGCTTCCCTCTCGATCGATGCGTTGTTGCAAATTTCCGCCGGCGACAAAAGGCATCACCAGATAAGGCAAAGCGCTATCGGTGGCTACCGTATAAATAGGAACGATGTTGGGATGGACGACTGCGGCAGCCGCTTGCGCCTCCCGAAAGAATCGTTGACGCGATGCTCCGTTGCTCGCCAACATGGGTGAGAGCAACTTCACCGCCAACGGCCGATGCAATTCCTCATCCCAAACCTTGAGCACTACACCCATCCCACCATGGCCGATCACTTCGCGAACAGGCCAATCGTCCAGCATCCCAATGGAGTTCGAATCGGTCGCTGGCTTCAGCAACTTAACAACCCAGGCGACAGAATGATCCACGGGTTGACATAAGACGGGTTCCAATGGGCTTGCAAGCGAAGTCGAGTCTTTCAAAAGGGTTTGCGTATCGCGCCACCAAGCCTCAGACGCCGTCAGCTTTTCCAATTCATGCTGGCAAGCTTCACATCGTTCGAGATGGGTCGTGACTTGTCGCTCATCGTCGCGGTCTAAACTCGCGTTAAGCAATTGCATCAGCAATTGCGAATCGCATTCACCTCGGTACGCGATCATGATGGGTCGTCCTCTACGAAAGATTCTATGAGAGCTTTGATTCGAGCTAGTGTTCGGCAGCGGGCTACATAAACCGCGCCGACGCTCAGCCCAAGTCGACTCGCGACCTCGTTGGCTGGGACCGATTCAACTGCCGTGAGCCAAAATGCTTGCCAAGTGGCCGCTTGGCTGGCTTGACGCACTTGGTCAGCAGCCCAATGAAACTTTTGGCTGCGGGCTTCGGCGATGAATTCGCGAGAAGCGTCTTGCTCAATGGCTGGGAGGGTGGAAAGCAATCGGATAAAGTCACTTCCCCCGATCGGGCGTTCGCGTCGTTTTCGAAGCAAGTCGATGGTTGCATGGCGAGCTATTTTGGATAGCCAGCCACGAAAACGGCCATCGGCTTGCGTGTCAAAGGCTTCGACTTTTCGGCTGACGACGAGCAGAACTTCTTGCGCGACTTCACGCGCATCGGCATCCTGCAAATTAGCACGTTTTGCGAAACGATAGACAACCGGTTCATAGATAGCACAAAACTCCGACCATGCTGCCATGTCCGCACGATCGTGCAGTCTTAGCAACAGGGAGTGTCGGGTTTCGGGAATCGCCATCGGTCGCCTCCGGGGAAAGTAGCATTCTGCCAGCTTACACGGGGCTTGCGACGATATCTTACAGGCTTTACCCAGATTTTTTACGAATGCCCCACGTGGCGGACGCTGCGAGCGTCCGATTTGGATGCTAGCAGCATCCGCCACGCCACTGCAGCAATGCCAACAGCAGCGATGCAAATTAGAATCATCAGTGGCAAATGCCACGGATCCAGTACGTAATGTGCGACCGTATTTCCTTGTCCGTGCACGCCATGCCCTTCATGGCCCATAGCACTCTCAGTAAACGCAATAACAACACCTGCGGCGACGCATTTCTTAAGCATCTCAATCCTCTTTAGGCTCAAACAAAGACTAGTGCTTCATCCAACTTTAAATTTGGGGTTGGCAATCAGTGTGGCACGGCGGTCTCCGCCGTGATTGTCGGTCGGAGTGACCGTCCGCCGGCACAATCTTAACAGATTGAACGAAAGCATGGAGTGGCTCGCGGATGGTCTTCGCGACGAAAGTGGACTTGTGGAATCGGTTCTAACGCCCTATCGGCCAATTATTAACAAGAGAACTGTGCGGACCTGTTTTAGCTGCGTTGGAACAGTTCCTTTACTGAGCATTCGATCGTGTTGCAAATTCCTTCAAGATCCAAGTCGTCTTCATCGGTTCCAAAGGGCTCTTCGACGTGCTCCGCAACCACTTCCATGCCGATCATGAAGTAAGCTGAAATCGTGGTCAAAGGAATCGTCCACCATCCGAAATCCGCGATGATGCCCCAGGGTAAAGTTAGCAAGAAAAGCAATATGCATTGCCGCGAAAATACGCGATAGGATCTTACTATGGGCGTCCTTGCGATTCTCTCGCAAGCTCCGCAAACGTCCATGAATTTGGCAAGCTCTGCATCGATGACTCGCAATTCATCGCCATCAAGCCGACCTGTTTGCTTTCTTTCGGCAATCCAGATGTAGATTTGCTGTACGATCGACGCCGGCAAGTGGTCGCTGTTGGACGAACCGCCGTCGGCTCGCGGGTTCGCGTTAGCGGCGGGAGCCATGCGCAGATGTCGCATCAGTGCTGGTGGGAAATCGCTAATCTTCTGTTGCAGGTACTGGGCATCGCCTTGTGAAAGTCGACCGAAAGAAGTGAGTTTGATGGATAGATTGCGAGAGGCGTTTACAAGCGAGCCCCACAGCGTCCGTGCCTCCCACCAGCGAGCATAAGCCGAATTGGTTCGGAACACGAGCAACAGTCCCAGGGTGAGCGACATTGCCCCGTGTATTTGCGAAGGAATGTCCCCTACATCGCTGAAGGAGGACGCCTCTTTCTTCCAGACTGGCAAGCAACTATACAGTCCGACAAGCGATGCCATTCTAGAAACTTCGAGCAATGTCTTGCTAAACGCGAGCGGGGCAAAAACATCGCGGAATATTTTCCGTACCCCGCGCGATGCCATCTACTTTGGTAACTCCGTTTTCTCAAGAACCTTGTCTTTGTTCGCATCCAAACGATCAAACATCGGCAGCAACTGTTTAGGTACCTCGTCCCGTAACAATTTCCCATCCAAATCCGTATCGAGCATCGCAAACACCTGCGCTGGCGACGGACGTGCCGAGCCCGCCTTCTTGAGATCTGGCGCCCGACCTAACTTTGGGTCGATCGGTATTGATATATGGAAATATCCGATCATCATCTCTTCGTACGTTTGGTCTCCCCATTGGACCCACGCATTCGGGTTTGGGTTACTAAGGTTGTTGGCTGAGTTGTCGAAGGCTGCTTCGCAGAAGATTCGGGTACCGCTTGGCACCTTTTTCTTTTCGCTCAAGCGATATTCGGTTTGCCAATTGAAATCGTACTTGGGTACATCGAGCAAAATCTCTTTATTGCCATCGGGGTACATAGCCGTGTATCGGAACGACTTGCCTCGCACATGCATGTGTGGGCTCATCGAAAGCAACTCGCAGTTTGGCAACTCATCGGGCTGCATGGCGGTTGTCTTGTAGTTTCCATCTTTTGGTGGAATACGAAAATTCGTTTGAACAGAACTCGTAGTTTGCACTTCATGGGTGATGGTCTTGGCATCGGCAAACCAAAATCCAACCTTGCTCAAGTCCTCTTGAGCGGTGCCGTTCGGGGTGTAATGTATTTGGAAAACCAATTCGCTGTTCGCGGGAATTCGTTTTGCCATCCCCTCGGGCATG
Organism: Pirellulales bacterium; assembly: GCA_038223525.1. Lineage (GTDB taxonomy): Bacteria > Planctomycetota > Planctomycetia > Pirellulales > Pirellulaceae > JBKCUI01. The sequence goes on along the minus strand of JBBRGW010000080.1, from coordinate 6,479 downwards.
GGTTCAACGCGTGTGCCTGGTACATAGCCTGCGAGAAACCCACGTTCTCCGTTCAAGCCCTTTTTGTTGTTTCCTTTTTCACGAACGAAAACCAAGATATGGTGAACGACTGCTCGGTTGCCGGGGACGATTTCCATTCCATTGACCCAGGTGTCTTCGGTCAGGTTAGGATCTGCGACAAAGTATTGATACTGCACTTCGCCCCCCGCAGGGACATTGTAGGGTTTGTCTCGCATTGGGATCACCACGTCCGGTGCGCGTCCCAGTTGCCATCCATCCACGTACTTGAGTGGGGCAGGTTCTTTGCTTGGGTCGCCGCGTGTCGTTCCACCGCGAGCCCAATTTTTGACTGTCTCGATTTCGGCAGCAGGCATACGGCGATCGTTTTCAAACGAGCCATAGGATTCGCTTGCATGCCAAGGTGGCATTCTCCCTTCGTCGATCACCTCCACAATCATGTCGGCCCATGCCGCGGCATCTTCGTAGTTCCCTAGATCCATCGGGCCGATTTCGCCAGGTCGATGGCAGCTTACACACCGATTTTGTAGAATACGACTCACTTGATCGGAATACGTAATCGATTCCGATTTGACGGTGTCTCGCGACCCACGGCCAATCAAGCAGCCTGATGCGGCCGCAGATGTTGTCGCCAAATCTCCCTTTGCGAGGATCGCCTCGAGGGCGTCTATCAGCTCCTTCTTCGTCGCTTTGTCTTTGGTGTAGCCAATTCCAAATTGGTCGTCGATTCTTCCTCGGTATCGGATTTTGTTGTCCCCATCAATAACACATACCTCGGGGGTTCGTGTCGCTCCCATGCGATCAGCCAATTCTTGCGAGGGATCTTTCAAGAATGCAAAATCCATAGAGAACTTGCGAGCATGAGCGGCCATCTCGGCCAGGCTATCCTGAACATTCGAATCGATAGCAACGAAGGCGACTCCACGATCACGATAAACGCGTTCCAGTTCGACGAGTTTCGAGGTGTAGAGTTTGGCTAATGGGCATTGCGTTCCGACAAACGCAAACACGATCGCTTTTTTGGATGGAAAGTCCTTCATCGACCATTCTTTACCTTGGTAGTCTGTCAGCAGAAAACCATCGATTTTGGAGCCTATGGATGCTCCCTCGAAATTTGTTGCAGGGTTCGTTTCGGCGACAGATGGGTTGCTGAAAGCGAACCATCCGGCGAGTAGCAAAGTGGACAGAAGAAGCGTAAAAAACTTTTTCATGAATCGACTTGGGGTAGGATTTTCAAAGGTTGTTACGGAAGTTATGGCGGGAGGATCACGACTCGACCCCATTATGCCATGAAGTCAACTCGGTGTTTACTGCAAAAAAGAATGTTTTGAAGGACCCAAGCTTGTTTCACTCATGATCGTTGCTGCAAAATGCTCGGCCGCTTGCCTGGCCAACCGAACACACTGCGGAATCCCTACCCCGTCGAGAGCGTTCCCAACCAAGCGGATAGAGGGGTCCATGTCGATCATCTGGCGAATAGACGCCGCCAGTTGCGGGTGTCCGACTAGATACTGCGGCATCGCTTCGTTCCACCGGACAAGCCTTTGAAACCTGGGTAGGCTGCCCGCGCCGAAAAGCTCTTTGACTTCTTTCCTCGCGATCCCAAGCAATTCGTCATCACTCTTGTCCATCAACTCGGGACGAATCGCACCTCCCATAAACACTCTTGCAAGAACGAGATCGCTTGGGCTCCTTCCGCTGTACTTCTCGCTGGCCAAACTGATGGCCAAGCAGTCACGGTGTTCCAATTTAGGCACAACCACACCAAAGCAGAGGGCGTTTGGCGGAATCTCGTTGCGTTGAACTGCGAGGACCGCAACGGCCGAGGATGCATACGGAATGCGATCCAAACGTTCGGAAACCTGCGGCATCGCGGTCTTCAATAGGACTGCAGCCCGTGGGCCGGGCAATGCGACACAAACCGCGTGGTAGTTGGCCAGTCCGTCGGTCGATTCCCCATTGCTGCCTGTTCCTTTGAATTGAATGGCCCAACACCCATCCTCATTTTTGGCGAGGCGAACCACTTTTTGGCCCAATTGCACTGGGTGACGAAGTAACGTTGCGATATGGTTAAGCCACCAGGACATTCCTTGTTTGGGCGCAAGAAACTGGTCGTAGCGTGCACCTGTCGCTTGGCTTGCAGAGCGCTCGGATTGGCTTTGGTTTTTTTGTTTTGCGAGCGAGTTGCGAATGAGCCCTCCGAATTCTCGCTCCATCGCCACAAACTGAGGCATGGCCGCTTGCATGCTGAGTGTCTCGGCCCGAGCCGTAAAGATCCCGCCGACGATAGGTTCGACGAGACGATCAAAGCATTCACGACCAAGGCGTCGAATCGCGAAGGACTCGACGCTTTCATCGTCTAAGCCCGTTCGCTTTTGAATAAAATATTCCGCGAGCGTGCGGATTTTTCCGGCGATCGACAGCACTGGCGTTGAGAGGATGGAACTCAAGTTGGTTGGCTGCATCAACGAGAAGCCAGTCGGGATCGGCACAACTTTTCCGTTTCGCACCACCTGAGCAAAGCGGTTCTCGGCTTTTGGAGAGATGAATTCGTGGCGTATTCCCATTTCGTCCACCATGCGCAAAGCATCAGGTACGAGCGTTGCAAAATTATCCGCTCCAAGCTCATTGAGGAAGGGTGGGGAAGAATGGGTTTGGATCACTCCGCCGACTTGGCTGGCCGATTCGAATACATCCACGTGCGCGGTGGGCAGGAGTCTTTCAAGGTACCAAGCCGCGGTAAGGCCACTGATTCCTGCTCCGACAACCGCAAACCGAGGTTGTTCCGTGCCGGGTAGAACGGTAAAGGCGGTAGAGTTTAGTGGCATCGACTTTAGTCGCTAGATATAGATTGGGATAAAGAGCCGAACGGTTCGGGGCCGACGAGCACACATTGTACTCGCGAAACGGCAAGCGAACTGTCGGCCAAGAACGGCAAAATGCGAGTCGACGAACAGTCCCCTCCAACTTGACACGCTGTGGAGGTACGGATAATCTCTAGCCCACTAGACGATCGGGGGTATAGCTCAGTTGGGAGAGCGCTTGCATGGCATGCAAGAGGTCTGGGGTTCAAGTCCCCATACCTCCACTTCAGTAGACCACGGTTTCGCAAGGAACCGTGGTTTTTTGTTGGTCTGACTTAATCTGTCATGCCTCTCCATCTGTTACAATCGCTCCACGATATGCCGCGTTTAGATAGAGTGCAGCCTGAGAATACTGTATTGATACTGGACGAGTGCTGGAAGGCTCTTTTAATGGCGTCGATCGAGAGTTTCCGAATCGCCACTGGCCCTTTGGGCGGTACACTGTGGATATGACTAGAAATCAATTGATCGTCCTGAAGTTGACGGTTGCGATTGCAACTTTGGTTTTGTTGCTGACGTGGATGGTCGCGCCCGAAATGAGCGATCTCGAATTGCCTGATTTCAACCATAAAGGCTCCCTGTTTAGTACTTCCGACTCGACGGTTGTGTTGCGTAGGCACCAACACTACCCAGCCCAATCGATGGTGGCGGTAACCGATATTCGAAATGGATCGACCCGCTACACTCGTTTCATTAAGAGCACGCCCAACGAAGTCGGAGAGTATGTCACCAAAACTGGAACGCAAATCCATTTGCATTCGATCGATGGCAACGTCATCGCCAACCGCTCAATGCCGAGCTATCTAGAACCGGAGGAGCTATACGGTCATATGCTCGTATGCACGTCGGTGAAGGGGCTCTCGTTTGTCGACCTTGATTCTGTTGGTAGCGAACCCTACACCGAATCGAACTCACGCTCCGTAAATCGCAGATGGAATCGTTCGGTCTTTCCGCTTGGGTCAGGTCGATTTATTCAGACTTCCTATCAGAACGATGTCGAAAAGAATTTTTTATTCGATATTCCGAATCGCAAAACCACGGAATTCGCGGAGCGGCTTTATGTTCAGATGACTCAAGACGGAATATTGGTTTCTCAATTCGGATCAATCACGTTGCACTCGCTTGCGAATGGCGAAGCAATTAAAGAACTGTCGGTTCCGAGCGGCGCGGCATTGATGCCTAATGTCGATTACGTCTACTTTGGCTGGAGCTCTAACAAGCGAAACGTTTCCGGTGTGAATCACTTCGAGGGCAAGCCCATCGACTATGTTCGTGTTGCCGAAGACACGGAGAACAGTATCCTACGACGATTGTACAATGTAAAAACCAACTCGTATTTGCAAACGAATGCGGATGTCAAACGTCTCCACGATGTCGATCCAACGACCGGTCGAGTCTTGTTGGAGTCCATGGACGACACGTCTGAAATGGTGGATCCGCATACGTCCACGGTCGTGAAGTTCCCGCCGAATCCGCAGATCATCTATGCATCCTTTGTTGGTCTGGATCGCATCGCAATTGTTTCGAATGACTTGCTCTGGCAATACAACATCGCGGTTCACGATCTCGAGGGTCGTTTGATTCGAACGATCCGGCCGCTATTGTTTTGGCGACTCGGTACCTTGCTCCTGATCGTCATGGTTATCCTGTTTCTTTCGATGGCGCTGCGTATCACGAGCCGATGGTATGGCTTCGCTTGGATTGATGCCTTGGGATTGTTAGCTCTGTTTTTCTTGGCAATGAGTTGCAGGAATTATTGCTTGCAGGGAACCCTATTGGATTGGCCTCGTGTGCTGGGGGCGGAATGCAGCATTGCGGTGTTCTTTGCTTTTTTGGTTGCCTTTGGTAAGAACCGTTTCTCGATCAAATTTTTGGTTGTGCAGCTCATTTCCATGGCAATCGTTGTTTTCTTGGTAGACACGCAACTTGATATCTATCGACGCGCTTCCTCCAGGCTCGCACTGCCGTTTGTGACGTTTTGGCTTGCTCTAGGGCTGTTTATTCTGATGCGGCTGATTGGATTCACGAGCATGTTTCGTGTCGGCGAGGTGAATCATGTTGCGGCGGGCCGATTCCAAATTTTCGATTTGCTTTTGATCACGACCAGCACGGCTTTGGTGTTATTTAGCCTCAGGCATGGCTCATTTTCTTGGCGACAGCTGCTGACTGAAATTCTCTCGGATCGAACGGCATTGGGTGCTTTGGTAGCAGGAAGTATGGGGCTGTTGACCGGACTGACGCGTTGGCCTTTGTGGGTGCGGATCGGACTTGGGATTTTTGGCTTTTGCGGCTCGTTAGGTTGCGTGCCTCTATTTGGATATGCCGCTTGGGAGGTACAGCAGATCCCGGCTTTGATCATGATGTACGGCACCATTTCGATACTCTCGCACTTGCTCTTTTATGCCTATCGTTGCCGAGGCCATGAACTGGGATTCAAGCTGGGGTTTCGTCGTTCGTTTCCGGTTCTAGCACCGACGCTGTAGTGAACTAACGACACAGCCGGCAAAAGTCCAGGTAGGTTGGGACCGTTGTCCCGACCAAGAGAATTCGTTGCAAATTCCAATAAGCTCGGGGCAGATGGTCCCAAGCTACGGACAGAAAGTGACTTTTGTCGGCTGTGTCCTGTTGGCCCTTGAACTCGTGAAACTAAAACGGGATTCGATTCGATGAAATCGCATTGCTTGGGGCGATCTTCGATTAGGATTAGCTAGAATGTATAATCCAGGGTGAGGTTCAAACATCTTGTCTTCCCCATCGCTTTCTCACTATACGTTTCCATTGGACGCCCGCTATGCTTCGCACAAAAGCCTGCCTACTTCGTGCCGTAATCGGTTTGTTCTATTTTTCTTGTATGCAGTCAACGTTCGCCCAAGAAAAACCGACAATCCCAAACCTCGAGAAATACGATTGGTTGCGCGGTGTCGGCGATGACCTCGAAATGCTTTTGCGTGGAAAGGTGAAATCGGCGACGACGGCGTCTATTCGAGATCTTAGTGTCTCGGTAGCGATCATGGACAGCGACCGTCATTCTTGGTTCGACGCAACGACATCGGACGGCAACTTCGAGGTATGGCTGCCGGTCAATCGTGATCGATGGTACGGTGTTGAATTGGTTGCCTCCAAACCGAATGCTCATCAAGCCCACGCGTTCCTACATCGCAACGAACTTCGTAATGCAGCGGCAAACGGTTTAGAACTGGAACTGATTGAGCCAGAAGTCACGCAAACAATCGTCGTAAAACGCGATGGTGTTCGAATCGCGAATGCAAACGTGCGAGCCGTGACTGACCAAGCAAGAGAGATTCGGGCGGTTACAGGCGCGGATGGATCGACGAAAATTGGATTAACAGCAAATGAAACATTGGGTGTGCTAACCGCATGGTCGAGCGACAAATCCATCGGCGGATATCAGTTTTGGCGGTTGCCCAAACGTGACCCGAAAGCTAAGGCTCATGCTATCGATCTAATTGCGTGTCGCTCCCATTTCCTACATGCAATGGATGAGCAAGGTACAGCCATCCCAAATATAAAACTTAGTTTGCATGCTGTGACTCCCGACAACAGTATCCCTGCCCCCGATGAGCTCGCTGTCACGAC
>JBBRGW010000079.1:0-11739 GCA_038223525.1 Pirellulales bacterium | reverse complement strand
CCGACATCATCATCAAGGCACCGGGTGTTCTCAAGATCGCACAAGCGGGGAACCCAGAACGGCAGGACGGCGAAGTCGGATCCGGTCGGGGAGGCATGAACCACGTGATTCGCCAACAATTGTTGGAAGGCCAACTTTACGTTCGACAATGGGACGACTTCAAAGCGGGCCGCACCCAAGCAGAACCCCCACTGAATTTGAGACTGGAGTACTTTAAACCGTTGTTTCATCACGAAATCCCAGTTGTCGTGCATACTCAAATCTATCAAGTGGTACAGTCGACTCTTCGAATACTTCACGATGAGATGAATCTTAAGGTGGTCCTCGATCACAGCACGTTCGATTCGTACAAGTTGACCGAGGAAATCTTGAAGCGAAATATCCCCATCATGGTTGGCCCTCGCGGTTTTTACTACGATCGTGATCGCGGCCAGTTTCGAGGGATCGTTGCCGAGTACTCGCATCGTAACGCAAAGGCCTTGGGCATAAACACCGACTCACCCGTCGTTCCGCAAGAAGAGCTCTTTTTCCAAGCGAGTATGGCGGTTCGCTATGGTTGGAACGAAGAAGCTGCGGTGCGGGGTGTCACCATCGAGCCGGCCAAAGCCCTCATGATCGATCACCGGGTCGGATCGCTCGAAAAGGGCAAGGACGCGGATATCGTTATTACCACCGGTTCTATCATTGACCCGCGAAATCATGTGAAGCAAGTTTTCATTGATGGCAAAAGTGTTTACGACACCCAAATCGATCGACGCCGGTTCTGATCATGCTTACCTCAATCGACCTAAAGATCCGAATGTTACTAAAGAGACAATCCATACCACTCATCGCGATACTATTCGTCGGTGCGATCTTTGTTGAAAATCCCTGTTTTGCGCAGCTTACGATTGCCATTCGCGGTGCAAAAATCGAGACGGTCAGCAAAGCGGGTGCGATCGAGAACGGGGTTATCCTTATCCGCGACGGCAAGATCGAAGCGATTGGAAAAGATGTCCCAATTCCCCTTGCAACCAAAATCATTGATGCAAAGGGCAAGACGATTATGCCTGGAATCGTCGATCCCTATTATGTCGTAACCGTGGGTCGCGACGCTCAATCGGCGGGTGAGAGCCGTACGATTGTGGTACGCGGGCAAACCATCACAGTGCCTGGTGGACCGCCCTCGAGTTCGACTTCTTTTTCCAAAATCGCGGACAGTATCGACTTGGAAAGCATCGATTGGAAAGCAGCAACTCGCAGCGGCATCACGACAATGCAACTCGTCGTAAGTGGTTATGCACAATCGGTAATCGTTCAACCAACTACCAAAACGCCTCAAATGATGAATCCAGATGGCATGCTCTTGCTGAGCGTAACCAATTCGACGCAGAGCCTCGATGTATTGCGAGCCGGAATCAAGGCACCCAGTAGCAGTGTGGGCAATGTTCCCGGTCCGGGCGCAGGACCAACGGGTCCTCGAAGCGGTTTCGGACGAGGCCGTCCTGGAGGACCGGGGCCGCAGCCCAGTCCGCCAACACCTACGCCCGCCCCGCAACCACCAATCCCCAATCCGCCTGCTGGAACCAATCCAACTGGACCAACGACTGGGACAACGCCAACGTTCAGCCCGACGCAAAAATTGTGGAATGACGTTCGAGAAGGAAAGTCGAACGTGTTCATCAATCTGAACAACGCTGCCACGATCCTGCACTGCTTAACCGCCTCCAAAGAAAGCAAACAGGCCAAGCTCGTCTTCATTGCATCTGGCTCCGATTTGTTTGAGGCGATAAAAGATTTGGACCCCAAAGTGCATGTTGCCATTTTGGCGCCGCGTTTAGATTTAGTGCCGAACACGCGAGACCGAATCAACATTCCCAAAACTTTGAGCGACAAGGAAATGCCTTTTGCCTTTTCGCTTTCGTTGGGGCAAAGCGAGTTCCGTGCGCAGCCCGATAGTCCGTTGTTTCCGGTCAGTTCACTCGTTAAAAACGGATTGGATCGAAAGAAGGCGATGGAAGCTCTTACGATAATGCCGGCCAAACTTATTGGAATGGATAGCGAGGTCGGTTCACTGGAAGTCGGCAAGAAAGCGAACTTCCTCCTCTTGGATGGGGATCCATTTGGTGCGACCACAAGCATTCAACGCGTATTTGTCGAAGGGAAGCAAATCTATGAAAACTAAAAGAATCGCAGCTACCAGTCTCCTTATCGCGTGCTCAAACAATTGGATACTTCAGGCTCAGGAGACACCGGTATCATCACCGGCGGCTAAGCCCGCCGATTCCACGAAGCCAGCCGAACCAATTAAAAAGCAACCCACCAAAGAAGTGTTGGCCATCGTAGGTGGAGACATTGTCACGGTGACGCGTGAGCGGATTCGAGGTGGTACTATCTTGATCGAGGAAGGTAAGATCACGGCTGTCGGCCAGGACATTAAGGTTCCCGAAGGGGCGACCAAGATCGATGCCGCCGGAAAGACCGTGACTCCCGGTTTTGTTGCTGTTGATATGGGGCGAATGGGGTTGGCTACTGGGGGGCCAGGTTCGGATCGCAATGCCAAGGTCGTCGACACGTTGGATCCTTTCGACAGGAATCTCACTTTAGCCCTTGGTGTTGGGATCACGACAGGATGCGTGGAGATCCGAGTTGGAGGAGCCGGTTTCGGCCGTCGAGGTGTCTCGGATGGTTTCCCCATCACGGAACGCTTTTTAGGTTTCGATCCAGACATCGAAGAGAATGATTCCATTGTCGAGACCGCGCAACGAGACTACGGTCCTTTTGTTTCGCTCTGCCAATGCTGCGGTTTACCAATCATTCCAACCGAGCCGATCGAGAATACTCCCGAGGCGCCTGCCACGCAACAAAAAAACGTAGTCATCAAAATGTCTTTCGGCACGCTGGAAGGCATGTTGGTGAACGAGTCCGCTTTCTTGGACATGACCCCAGGTTCGATGTCCGGTGCGCTGGGTCAACATACATGGCGAGAACAGATTGCAAAAGCCAAAAAGTACTTGGTCGATCAAGCGGCTCATGAAAAAGCGACCGCAGCTGGCAAGAAAGAACAACCACCGCGCAAGCCCGTGAGCGACGAAGTATTGCGCTTGGTGAAACGCGAAATTCCGCTTCGTATCGCAGCGAACACGGTTTCCGATATTCGTGATCAAATCGGTTTATCGAAAGAGCTTGGCTACAGACTAGTACTAACCGGAGCGGCGGAAGCTTGGGTGATTCCAGACGAAATGGCAGAGGCAGGAACCGAAGTGGTATACACTCCTCGACGAAGGCGAGCGCCTCGATTTGGAGAAGAGAAAACCTCGGGGACATGGATTGAAATGTCGCGAGTGTTGGAACAGACAGGAGTCCCGTTCGCATTAAGCTCCCTGAGCAACGCGATGAGTTTGGACGGTATCGCAGGTCGTGATTTATCTAGTTTGCCATTGGAAGCTGCATTTGCCGTTCGCGGAGGAGCGAGCGAGAAAACCTCGCTGGCGGCTTTGACTATTACGCCAGCAAAGATGTTGGGTTTGGACAAGCGAGTCGGCAGCATTGAGGTTGGCAAGGACGCAGACATTCTGTTGCTCAACGGCAATCCCCTCGACTATCGCACCTACGTCGAGACCGCGATCGTGAATGGGCGAGTTGCATACAAGCGTTCCGAGGTTCGGGTGCTGCCGGACTAGCGCAATGCCATCGGATCTTTATCCGGCGCAGCCTGTTAACATCGTTGCACGTGTCTCCTAGACTGTGATTTTATTATCGTCGCCTTTCGCTCCGCGAAAGTGCGAGTGTTTAACGTACCTTTTGCGGAGCAAAAGGCGACAGTGTTTCGCCCCTCGCGAATAAAATCACAGCCTCTCTGCGTCGTGATTCATTCGACTCGTAGCGTCGCGAAAGGGACTTACGACTTTGAACACTAGCGAATTCACGGAGAAGACCGCCGTGCCACACTGGCCGCCGCTTCGCAAACGACTCTTTCTTTACGCTTGGGGGCTGCCACGTCGGCGAAACCCATCTCGCGAAGCTGATTCGTGAGCGCCTGCATTTGCTCAACCTCTCCGTGGACAAGCCTCACTTTACCGGTTTCGCCAACAGCGCCTCGAAGTAGAGCTTCGAAGTCGTTTGTGTCTGCGTGCCCTGAAAATCCTTTTACCTCAGCAACCTCAATCCACTTGTTCCAAGTTTGTCCATGGAATCGAACCGTCGGCGTATGCGACAGCAATTGCGCACCCAAAGAGTTCGGAGCTTGGTAGCTAACTAGTACGACTGTCGAGCGAGGGTCGTCGAGGTGTTTTTTGAGATGCTGAACGATACGTCCACCTTCGCACATGCCACCCGATGCGATTATGATGCATGGCTCTCGCTGCGTTGTTCGAAACCATGCGTCATCCTCGGTCTCTAGCCATTCGCAAGGAATCGATTGCTCGTTGGGCAGCAGGTAGTCGTGGTACTTTTCAAAAACGGCGTCCACTTTTTGAGCCAAAGGACTATCGACGTAAATAGGCATACGAGGCAACTGCCCGCTCGCCATCCACTTGCGAACGTAATGGAGAACAAGGTGTGTACGTCCGAGGCTGAATGCTGGAATCAAGACTTTCCCGCCTCGCTCAAATGTCGCAGTCACGATTCGCGACATCTTTTCCGACATGGTCTCAAGCGAATCATGATGCTTACCGCCGTATGTGCTTTCGCAAATGATCAGGTCAGCCGGAGGTACCGGCGATGGTTCTGCGACGAAAGGTACTCCGCTTCGCCCCAAATCTCCGGTAAACGTGATCGTATATTCTTGCGACCCATGCTTGATCTTGATTGCGATCATCGCGCTTCCCAAGATATGTCCAGAATCGATGAAGCGGATTTGCACATCCTGATTCACGTCAATTGTTTCTAAATAGTCCACGGGGACACACAAGTCCATCGTTTTCTCGATGTCAGCCATGCTAAAAAGCGCCGGTTGCGCATCCCGAGGGGAACGGGATCGCGGCCCATGACCGTTGTCTCTCTCATGGACGCGGGCCGAGTCTTCCAACATTACGGCAATCAGGTCGCGAGTGGCGCGCGTGCAATAAATCGGACCATCGAAACCCTGACGAACTAGGTTGGGGATGTTTCCGCAATGGTCCATGTGGGCATGGCTCAGAAAAATTGCATCGATCCGAGTAGGATCAAATGCAAAAAAGCTATTTCGCAACCTCGTTTCTTCTCGGGGGCCACGAAACAAACCGCAATCGAGAAGGAAGCGATGTTGCCCTGCTTCGATCAGGTGAATGGAACCAGAAACGCTATGAGCTGCGCCGAGAAAAGTGACTGTAGGCGGCTTTTCTGACAGTAGGGGCGAAAGGAGATTCATGTCAAGATTGTACAGGAATGAATGAATTTTGTTTAGCCATTAAAGCGCCCAGCAATAAAACTAAACATGCTCGCAACTAATTACCTAATTCGCCGTTGGGACCTTATCCCCGGTTATTACCTCGCGAAAAGTCACTCTCGGCAAGAGTGACCTACGGGTAGGTCGCACCTGCCGGTTGCGACTTTTGGATTTACACCAATCTAAACTCCTTCCCCCAACCGCGGCTGTTTCTACTCCGAATCCGATTCTCGGTTCCGCTTCCTTATACTAAACTCTCGCTCAAGATCGCTGCGTTGTTGCTTGATCTGCCGTCGCCGCCTGTTGAGGTCAACAAAATCGGCGTACACGCGCGGCCCTCTCATGACAGCCCAAAGGGCGAAGAAGAGAAGATAGCCGACCAATAGCCCCTGCGCAATCCTTGGAGCATTCAGACGCACCGCAAGGCTCATAATGACCGCAACCGACGCGGTGAGTACCATCAATCGCCCTATGCCAAATTGCCCTTTCGCCTGTTTGGGATGATTCGGCGCTGATTCCATTGGAAGATTCATGTATCAACAACAAAGCTCCTCTCTACCGAGCCATTCATGCTCAATTTTTCGCATTAGCAAAGCGCAATCAAACTCAATGGTACCTGTCGGAAATCGGGATTGGTCTCCAAAAAAACTGGATTCGATCTTGTCGATTTGAATCGATTCAACATTCCACTGATGGCAACACAATTCCATGCCGTCGAAGCGACCGCTTTCATGGGTTGCGGAATAACCTAACGAACCGGCGCGAAAAAAGTCGGAAGCTTTGGATAATGAAGCGAATACAGAATCGTCCGGCACGCTGCTGCCAACGGAGCCCGAAACGGAAACCCGTGTCTTGCCATCTCTACTTTTCAAGTCCACGGAAAGATGATTGTCCGTTTCCTTTACCGCGAAATCAGCGAGATGATGGACGCCTGGAAAAATCCGGCCACCGGCCGCTGCGTTGAGCCAGGAATTGGTGTCGCGGCGCGGGATATAGACCCCTTGGTGGGTTTTGCCATTCGATTCCCACTTGACCGCAAATCGATGCGCCGCATTTTCGGATCCGATCCCCCATGGAAATGGAAAAAAATGTGGGCGAATCCCCTTGAGGCGAATAAGACAGATTCCAGCTAGTCCATAACCATTGACTAGGTTCGGACGAAACGGCTTAGGCAAATTCGCTTGCATCACTTCCGGATCGATGCGGTAGTTCGCCAAGATTCGTCGATCGATCCATCCACGTATCGTCGGAAGTTTCAGCATTGCTCTCGTCCCTATGTTATTAGCCGACCGCTGTTAGGTAATTTGGGACAACTGTCCCGACTGTCCCGAATGCATCCTGGGCCGGGAAAATTGCATACTGGGCCGGGACAATGGCATCCTGGGCCGGGACAATGGTCCCAGCCTACAATTAGATTTTTGCGCCAGCACCTTTGGTAAAGGCCATGAACGCCGATTCGAGATTGATCTCTTCTTCCGCGAATCGCTTGATCGCGATTCCATTGCTGACCAACATGCTAGCCAACTCCGAATAGTCACCCGCATCTACTTTCAAAGTTGCTTTGATAGAGTGGCCCACGATCTCGACACTCTGAACCATCGTATGGTTACTCAATAGCTTGGCCGCAGATTCCAATTGAACTGCTTGCCCCGGTTCCACTAGTATAGCCATATTCGGACGGACTTGACGGATCATCGACGCGACGTCATCGCTGGCGATCATTTTGCCCGAGTCGATGATCCCCACTTTATTGCAGACGTCGGCTAACTCCGGCAGAATGTGACTGCTAACGATCACGGTTTTGCCCATGGAGCCGAGTCTTCGCATCAGCGCTCGCATTTCGATTCTAGCTCGCGGGTCCAATCCACTCAACGGTTCGTCCAGCAGCAAGACTGCGGGATCATGCAGCAGAACTCGGGCCAAACCAAGGCGTTGTGTTTGTCCTCGCGAAAGGGTGTTTGCGTATGCATCTCGCTTGAACTCCAAGTCCACAACTTCCAGCATCTCGTCGCATCGTTTGCGGCGGGCTTGCGGTGCAATTCGATATGCTGCGGCAAAGAAATCGAGATACTCAATAACGGTCATATCATCGTACACTCCAAAAAAATCGGGCATGTATCCTACAAGTCGCCGTATTTCTTTGGGGTGGGTGTAGATGGAGTACCCGCAGACATAGGCCTCTCCATAGGTGGGCGTAAGCAATGTTGCAATGATCCGCATCGTCGTAGTCTTGCCAGCGCCGTTCGGCCCGATGAACCCGAACAAGTCCCCTTGGCCGAGATCGAGATCGATGTCACGAATCGCGTACATGTCATCGTATTTTTTGGTTAGCTGTGATGTTTTTATCACGTTTTCGGACCGCTCGTTGCTGGTTTTTCGGAACCCGAAGCGGGTGCCTCTTTTTTGAATTTACTCACAGGGATAACCAAACGGAGGAACGTTTTGCGCTCCCCCTCGCTTGCTTGGATGGGCAACCTGTTTCTGCGCATCGACCATACCAGCGATGACTCTTTGAATTCGCAAATTACGATGGCACGATCCAACCGGATGACGTCTGAGCAATCCAGTTCGCTTAAGTACCGATCGTAAAGACCGGTGTATTTGCTACCTCCAGCCGCCTCGTGAAAGCTGATCAGCTCCATCAACCGGTCCAGCTTGTTCGCTTCGGCTGGATTCCAGGGTGTGCTGCGCTCCTCGCCCCCGACGTTTTGACGGCGCTGCAATCGACGAGTGATATCCTTGGGTACCGTCGAGGCCGAAAAGGAGACTTTTTGCCCAACGCGAATCCGTGTATCGAGCGTGTACGCTCGGCCACGATAGATTAGCAGCGCATCCAATAGGTCTGCCCCCAATGGGTTTTCAAAGCTGCCCTCAAGAAGATCTTTAGATCCAAGAACCATCGATAAATAGTTGGTTTCCTGCGGCAAAACGATGCTTTCCTCCCAAGTCGCGCACAAGGATTTGGTTCCAGCAGCCGGTATGCCAACCCCCTGAATAACATAGGCCTCTTCGCTATCGACAGCGTTCCGCTTCTTGGCGTTAGTGGACTCGCTCGCATCGTTGCTCAACTGGCGAATTCGATACCCGGGCATACCGCGATCAGTTGCAACAGTAGATTCGAATCCGCCAAGTCCTCGTCCAGGTTGGCCAAACCAATCAAGCTGCACCGACCTACTAATCTCGTTTCCTTTCGCATTCAATCCTTGAGTTCTTCGATGCGCTGAGAAATCGAAAGAACCGCGGCTGCCTCCGTAGCAATGTGCAAAACTGCGGCCTCGCAGCGTGAGTGTTTGATAGTCGATCTCAAGCAACTCCAAACTGTTGATCGTTGGCATTTCTGGTTTCCAACTGCGAGCGAGACCCGCGATAAACACGCAGCTTCCAACGGAACAGATCAGCAAAGTAATCCAAGTTGCTCCCGGCCGCTTCCATCGTCGTGCAACCAGGAAATAATCCAGCGGGCCAATGACCAAGCAAAACAATCCTGCAAGCAATGCGATCAACCCCAAATTCCCTAGCGTCAACTGTGGAAAATTGTCTAAGGTCGCATTCAGCTGCCCCGAGATATCGTCGTATCCTAGAAAGGCCCTTTTCTCGGTCCCAGCATCTTTCTTTTCCCATTGGTCATCGAGCAAGTTCTTTAAGAGCGCTGGACGACTCTCCCAATCCAAAATCTGCTGACCATCCAACTCTACTGCAAGGAAAGTCGTTTTTCCAGCGCCATATGCCCACCTTGCAATCAACGGAAAGTCCACACGCGCTTTCGTCTTAGACTTGAGGTCGATGGTCCCTGAATTCACATCGAAAAGACTGCAGGTCAAATTGGCCAATCGGTTTTGCGATCCAAGATGAGACTCGAGGGGGCCCGGTTCGCAATCCAAACCAACCCCTTTGAACTCACCCGGCATCAAAGAAGCCAACTCCGCGGTTTGCAACCAAGTCTCTACATTCGCGCCTAACGACAGTAAGCACCGGCCACCCTGTGCAACCCAATCCCGGATCGCGGTTGCTGGTACGGCGCTCATGTTCCGATTGAGGTCCTTATTGCACGACGAGAGAATCAATAGATCGACTCCACCATAACAACTCGACGATGTTGGCAGCTCGCCGACATCGGTCAGTTGAACGGTTGAAAACTCTGATAGCGAGCCTCGCGTCGACTTCATCGTGCCTTGGCTCAAATTCAACTTGTCAGTCCCAAGGCCAACAACCCAGGGCTGGCTCGTCGGCAACGCAGTGCCCCGTTCATCTGACGTGACCGGACGTTCGTAGATAGTCGATCCGTTAGCTCCTACCAAACGTACAACAATAGGCCGTCCACTTCGCCCGTGTTTGGCTATGACCTCGAGTCTCGCAGTCGACTTAGGGGACAGCTTCACTCGCCATGCTTCGCTTTGATAGACTACCGGTACTCCATCGCCATCGACCGTTTGCAGCTCGATCAAACCATCCACATCGGCACTACCCGAGGTTACCTCGACGACAGTTCGAGTCGGAAAACCGACCTTCCAGAAACCACCTAGCCCAATGTCCACTCGAACGCGAATCGAGTCGGACCCGGTGATTTCCTGGGCACTTAGAATACCCTCACCTGGCCCCCAAACCATTCCAGCAACTAAGCCAAGAATAACCACGAGCAATCTCAGATAGCACGAAGAAATCACTCCGCTAAAAAAGAGTGCTCTCCGATGAGAGCACGATTCTGATTTGCCAGCCTGAGCCTCACCTTGAGAGTTAAGCTGGCTGTGGTTGGGATCGAACAAATTGACTCAAGGTTCTTAATCGAGACGTTTCACCATTAGGTTCTTAAAGTATACCTTGCTGCCTGGATCATGGGCCTGCAATGCGAAGGTACCTTCACCGATTTTGCGTTCAAAATCTTTACCTGCTTCTTGGTCCTTTGGTTCAGTGTATTCGACCAAAGTTTTGCCATTTACCTTGAGCGTAATCAGCTTGTCTTTAACGATGATTTCCTGAGTGTACCATTCGTTATCCTTGGCAGCAGGCTCGAGCACATCCTTTACGGAATACAAACTGCTAGTCCGCCGAGGGTCCCCTTTGTAGGAAAGGTTGACTTGGCACTCGAACCCCTTCTTAGGCCATCCATCTTCTTGATATGCAGTGTGGAAATAGATTCCAGCATTGCTGTTAGGCATGGTCTTTACGTCTGCCTTGAAATGAAAATTCTTAAAGGGTTTCTTGTCTCCCACGTAAAAAATGTGGCTTCGCTCACCCTGGCACACAATGCACCCGTCTTCCACTGCCCAGCTTTTCGGATTTTCGTTAATCTTCCAACCGTCAGTACTCTTGCCATCGAACAAAGCTACGAATTCTTCCGCTGGCACGTTGAAAGACGTGAGCTTTTCGGTCGATTGCTTTCCCTTGACATCTCCGGCTGGTAGGAGACCTTCTTTGATTCGGGCACCATAAGTTTGGTCCTTGCCATCAGGCTTCTTATCTTCGGTCTTTTTGAAAATCTCTTCGATCGCCTTGCGAGCCTTGTCAGGTTCCTTTTTGATCATGTCGGCGTAAGTCTTCTTCAGCAAACCAGCTTCCTTGAGCGCCAAGCCATAAACATTTTGTGGTTTCTTGCTTTCGCCGACATGGCAAACGAAGCATTTTGCTTCACCAACCAACTTCTTGAACTCCTCGTTCTTGCTATCCTCGACGTAAAATTTCTTGAAATGGTCGCTGAACTCCTTGGTCGCTAACGCAGGCCGCGAGGAGACAACTGCCGTCAAAGCGACAGCACAGACAAAAAATAATCTTTTCATGCGAGACAACTCTCCAAAGGTGGGATGAACGGAACTATCGGTTTGCACTGCGAAATTGCAAGCGGGCCGCATTTTCCTCAAATATCTCTACCGAGATACTCTGATTAAAGTACCGGACATCACCGCTGTCAAACCATGTACCCCATTAGTGGCAATTTAGGTGCCAAAAATGCAATTGAGCATGTCCTACGTGGACTGTGCGAGAAATGAGCCACTGAGCAGAAGTTTCTTCGCCTAATTCACGTAGCAGCGTCTCTCCGAGACGCTGATTTTTGCGAGTCTCGGAGAGACTCGCCTACGTGTTTTGCCCAATACCCGCAGTGGAATTCGCCAGAATTCCTGCAGGTGCTTGGAACTCCGACGAGTTCTACTACGGTTTATTGCTCCATGGCAATTTTTGTCGGCCGTGTCTTCCTTGTACCGCTCGCCTAAGGGCAGCCTCAACCTACTTCTTGAGCCGCGGCAGCAGTTCTCGCTCTACCCACTTGGTGTCGACGGTACCTTCCGAAAACTCTTTCTGGCGAAGAACTGTTGCGTGGAAGCTTGCTGTCGTCTTGATGCCCGTGATTCTTAGCTCGCTCAAGCTGCGCAACATGCACTCAATGGCCTGCTCCCGTG
>JBBRGW010000078.1:0-11898 GCA_038223525.1 Pirellulales bacterium | reverse complement strand
TACCCACAACTCGACAACGTTTCGTGCTCGTGCTCAATGAAATGGTGCTCGTGCTCCTAATCGATGGTCGCTCGTCGATAACGAGCACGAGCACCGCCTACGGCTGAGCACGAGCACGAATGAAAAACCCAAGGAAAAACGTGAAATCAAGGATGAAAGTTATGGGTAATGACGAGGCCCCCTTTCGTAGTGGACGAGGCTACGAGTCCCGCAGCTCAGGACTCGTAACCTCGGCCACTACGGTCACCAACGCATTTCGCGCAATTGAGTTTTCCTTGATTACTTGAGCATCGGTGCTTAGGTGGCAAGCTCTCGCCTGACATTGCGCCTCAAGGCGAGCGGCAGGCTGCGTTATACCAGTCGTAGTTTGGGACCATTGTCCCGAACGAATCAACGGACGGGACATTGGTCCCATCCTACGGTACTTTTCATTCTGCCGATCGCCTAAATAGGGTTATTTGGTCGATCTTACGGCACAATCGCAATCGTTTAAATATGCTATAACGTCTCGCCTGCATTGCTTCTCCCCTTCCAATTTCAACCTACCGGGAGCCTCCCCGTGCCAATCGCTAGTCCAGATCCAACTTCCGACAGCCAAGACTTGACGCGTCCATGGTGGACGTACCTCAACGGCTACCATTGGTTCCTTTTTGCGATGGCGTCCTGCGCCTGGATGTTTGATTGCTTGGATCAGCAATTATTCATTCTTGCAAGAAACAATGCGATTACCGCACTTGCCCCTGACGTCGATTCGAAAACCTACGGCGGCTATGCAACCTCGATTTTCATAGCTGGATGGGCCATAGGCGGATTGATCTTTGGTTCGATCGGCGATCGAATCGGACGAGCAAAGACACTCGCGATTACAGTATTGCTCTATTCCGTCAGCACGGGGCTCAGTGCGCTTTCCAGTACGATCTGGGAGTTCTTCGCTTATCGATTGCTAACGGGACTTGGGGTAGGTGGCGTGTTTGGATTGGCCGTTGCACTCATATCCGATGGACTGCCACAGCACGTTCGATCGAAGGCATTGGGATGGCTACAAGCGTTGTCAGCGGTCGGGAACGTGACCGCAGGACTGTGCAGCGTCGCGGTATCGAGCGTGGACCCCAAGATCTCGTGGAAGTACCTCTTTTTCATCGGGGCGGCCCCAGCGTTCTTGTGCATTTTTATCATGTTGCGACTGCGTGAGCCAGAGCGCTGGAAGGAGGCAAAAAAGGCGAGCCAACAAGTTGGTGGCAAGGCGATGGGTTCGTATTCGAGTTTGCTCGGCGACCCGAGATGGGCTAAGCCGGCGTTGCTCGGAATGGTGTTGTGCATTGCAGGTGTTGTTGGAATTTGGGGGATCGGCTTCTTTAGTCCTGAATTGGTTACCAGCGCATTGGACGAATCGTTGCGGGCCGAAGGCTTAGATGGCGAAGCCCTCCGAACTGCGAAGGGAAAATGGACCGCCTATGCTCTCATTATTCAAAACGTCGGGGCTTTCTTTGGAATGCTCTGCTTTGCAAGACTAGCCCAAGCCATCGGACGCAAGCCAGCGTTTTATATTGGTACTTTCGCAGCGATGGGCGCGACGATTTTCTTCTTTACGTTTTTTAAGACTCGCAACGACATCTGGATGAATGCGGTTATGGGCTTTGCCCAGCTCTCGTTGATGGCCGGTTATGCCATTTATTTGCCAGAGCTTTTTCCGACAAGGCTTCGAAGTACCGGCACTAGTTTCTGCTACAACGTAGGCCGATTCATCGCAGCCACCGGCCCTTTCACTCTCGGCATCCTTCAAAAACAACTTGGCGATACCGCCATCAAAGCCTTGCCAGAGGGAGCAACGAAAGCCATGGAAACGGCAGCCAAACTAGACGCTTTCCGTACCGCAGCTTGCTGGCTCAGCTGTGTGTACTTGGTCGGATTGTTCGTTTTGCCGTTCTTGCCCGAGACCAAAGATCAGCCTTTGCCAGAAGATTGATGCAAAGAATTCGCACCACATCGCGATGGAGCAATTGCCATCTGGCGAGTATGATGGGTCCTCCGTCTACCCATCCAGCAAATGAACAACCAATTCCAACCCGAACTGATCGCTAAGGACGCATTTGTCGCAAAAAATGCTACGTTGCGAGGCAACATAACCGTTGGCTCGCAGTCCTGCGTTTTGTTCGGTGCCGTGATTCGGGGTGACTGCGTCGAAGTCAAAATCGGGAACCAAACCAACATTCAAGACCTTTGCTGTTTGCACGGCGATCCAGGGTTCCCTTGCACAATCGGAGACCGAGTTACCGTTGGACACGGAGCCATCGTCCATGGCGCGACCGTTGAAAACGATTGTTTGATCGGAATCCGAGCCGTTGTGCTCAACGGTGCCGTTATCGGAACAGGTTCGATCATCGCCGCGGGGGCACTCGTCCCCGAAGGAAAAGTTATCCCACCAAACTCGCTCGTCATGGGCGTGCCGGGCAAGGTGGTTCGTGAAACAAATGCAGTCGATGTTGAAATGATTCAGCACGGTTGGAAACATTACGTCGAAACAAGCCAACAATACAAAGCAACCGAAGTATGAGCAAACGTCACGAAAACAATTCCGCGCCGACCGAACTGGTCGCAGGCGATACCGAATACGAAATGGGCATCCCCATTCCTGGTATCATTTTGGAAAAAGAACGATGGGTTCAAACGGCTATCAAGAAGCTGCCTGAAGGTGAGCCGCTTAACTTCCAAACGATCTTCGGACGCAGCGCCCCTGTTGCGATCGACATCGGGTGTGGTAACGGTCGCTTTGCAATTTCTTCGGCCGTGCGACGCCCTGACTGGGACCATGTTGCGTTTGACATTTTGCCTGCGGTCATTCGCTATGGAACTCGACGCGGCAATCAACGGGGCCTTTCCAATTTGCGATTTGCCGTCTGCGATGGCTGGCGATTCCTCGAATCCTACTTGACTCCCGAATCGGTTCAAGAGATCCATATCTATCATCCGCAACCCTTTGCCGACCGCATGCAATCGAGTCGGCGGATGCTGACTCCCGAGTTTCTCGGGCTAATGCATCGCAACTTGAAAACGGATGGCCAAGTATTCTTGCAGTCTGACCAAAGAGAATACTGGGACTACATATGCGGGATCATGAGTCGAGTCTTTCAATGGCAAGAAGTGCAAGGTCCATGGCCAGAAGACCAACACGGCCGATCGCGCCGCGAAGTCCTATCGATTGAGCAAGGTCTTCCAATCTTCCGCGGTTTCGGCACGAAGCGAGCTGATATCACTGACGACGAAATGCAAAAACTTCTCGCTGATTTACCTCAACCCAAGTTCCGCGTTGAGGGAGCAGGTGATTCTGGCGGGCATAAACGCTCTCAATGGAAACCGATGCGCCGCGATCGCAATCGCTAGTAGATATTTGAGATTGCACCCCTCGCCTTTTTTAGACACAGCTGACAAAAGTCACTTTCTGTCCGTAGCTTGGTACCATCTGTCCGTAGCTTGGGACCATCTGTCCCGAGCTTATTGGGATTTGCAACGAATTTCTCCTTGGTCGGGACAACCGTCCCAACCTACCTAGACTTTTGTCGGCTGTATCCTTTTACGCAACGCTTCGCCCTTTTAACGCAACGCTGTGAAGCATTTTCGGCTACAAAAACATTGATCTAGCTTCCAAAGTCGCACCCGGCAGGTGCGACCTACCGTAGGTCACTCTTGCCGAGAGTGACCTGTGCCTTGTGGACACGGTTTCGTATACTGCAACACGGTACAACAGTCCCAAACTACCGCGTGATTAGACAACCGCAGATGCATCGGGGGCATTCTGCTTGGCCCAGATCGCTGCGCCCATCGCGCCTGCATCATCGCCCAGCTTTGCCATCTTGATCTCGAACATGCCTTCGTAGCATTGTAGTACGCTTTTGTTAACAGTTCGCGTGACTTCGTCCATGTAGATTTCGCTTATCGATTCTACGAGGCCACCGCCCAAGATGATGACTTCGGGGCATAGCATGTGGACCAAATTGGTAACCGCATATCCAACGGTTTGCGCCGCTTGTCGAACCACGCGCTCCACGGATTTATCTCCATCTCGAATCGCAGCAGCAAGTACTTTGCTTCGGATTTGCATGATATCCGTACCGGCAGCCCGCAATAAATTCGGGGCCTCGCCTCGGTACGCAAGCTTCGCGCATTCCGCTGCAATGGCTAAACGACTCGCTTCGCTCTCCAGCGTACCGGTCATCTCTGTCCCGCTATTGCGATTCGAAGAGGTGATTCGCGTGTGCCCGATTTCCATCGCGGAAGATCGTCTGCCACGCAAAATCTTTCCTTCGTATACAAACCCGCCGCCGATCCCTGTTCCAGGAAAAAGACCTGCAACACTCCGGGCTCCTACGGCTGCCCCGACTGAGTACTCGCCGTACACGCCTGCATCCACGTCGTTCAGGACCGAAACAGGGCAATCCAATTCGTCCTCAAGCATCGCGCCCAACGACACATTTTTCCATCCAAGATTAACGGCTACGTTGACAATACCATTGTCCATGTCGACAGGTCCCGGACAGCCGATGCCGAGCGATTTCAATCCCTCCAATTCGAGATTGTTCTCGATAAAAGTTTCTCGAATCAATTCGGCAATTCGCACCACACCCGCCTGTGCGCCCTCAGTACCCTTCGTTTTCTTGCGTTTTCTCGCAACGATCTTCTGCTTGTCGTCCAAAATAATGCAAAGCATCTTGGTGCCGCCCAAGTCAAAACCACACGAATACTGATTCTGCATACTGATTCTCTAAACGATTGTCCGGCCAAAAGGACACAGTGTCCACACAATTCAACGTCGGCAGGCTGAGTGCTGCAAGTTGTAGTTTAGGTCCATTGTCCCAAACAAATCAACTGCCCCGAGCGAATCAAAGGGCGGGACAATGGTCCCATCCTACGATACTTTTCATTTTGCCGATCGCCTCTACGGCCATATTGTAGTCTAAGCAAACAATCCCGGCAGGTACTTGCCTCATCGTCCGGTCGGATTGATGAAATCCAATAGCAATTGGTCTACAATAGTGCGAAGGGCAACCCGCCTATAGCGGTATACGCTCCCCATTCTCAACATCCTTCCCCCTAGATCTCAATGGCATTGCAACTGCACCTTCCCGCCGAACTGCCTATGCATTGGATTGCCAAGCTATTGGTCGCTTTCGCTTGCTCACTTTACAGCGATGCATTCGGCGAGGAGCCCATTGATTTCAACCGGGACATCCGACCCATTCTGGCGGAAAACTGCTTCTATTGTCACGGCCAAGATGGTAGCAAACGGCAAGCGGACCTGAGACTCGACTTGCGCGAGAACGCTCTCCAAACGAGCGCAATCGTCCCAAACAAGCCGTCGGAAAGCTCTCTTGTTTCTCGGATCCACTCCTCCGAAGCTGACGAGCAAATGCCGCCTCCGAAGTCGAATCGAAAACTTTCTGCCTCGCAAAAAATTCTACTCGAGAAATGGATCGAACAGGGAGCGTCCTACTCCAATCATTGGGCCTTCGTCGCACCCGTTCGTCCCCCTTTCCCGCCCCTCAAGAAGGCAGATTGGGTTCGCACTCCGGTGGATCGCTTTGTTCTGGCGAAGCTCGAATCGGAGGGATTGTCGCCATCTCCCGAAGCCGACAAAGCAACTCTCATCCGACGCCTCTATGTCGACTTGATCGGTCTGCCACCGACTCCACACCAAGTTGACAAGTTTGCCGCTGACAATGACCCGCGAGCCTACGAAAAGCTCGTGGATGAATTGCTCCAGAACGAGCACTATGGCGAACGGATGGCATTAGGTTGGCTCGATGCGGCGCGATACGCAGACAGCAACGGCTTCCAGCAAGACGGCGATACTTGGCAGTGGATATGGCGTGACTGGGTCGTGCGAGCCTTCAATGAGAATCTACCGTTTGATCAGTTTACGATTTGGCAGCTTGCAGGTGATTTGATGCCCAACGCGACGACCGATCAAAAGATTGCGAGCGCTTTCAACCGAAACCATCTACTCAATGGTGAGGGAGGAGCGATCGCCGAAGAACAACGATTCGTTGTTCTCTTTGACCGAATCGATACGACCGCAACCACCTGGCTTGGTCTGACCATGGCTTGTGCTCAATGCCACGACCATAAGTACGATCCGGTCACCCAAGTAGACTACTACAGTTTGATGGATGCATTCAATCGTGTCCCTGAAACCGGAACGCCTCAATTCTTTTCCTCTCGTATTCGAGTCGCTGCGCCGTTCCTGGAAATGCCCTCGGAAGAAAACAAGACCAAGTTCGCAGAGTTCGATAGTCTAATCAACCCGCTCGAAAAAGAGGTCAATCCGCTCGTCGACGCTTTGTTTGCTGGATGGCGAACCGGGCTATTCGCGGATGGCGAACCCTCCGATGGAAAAGGTTTGCCCGAGGCGTTGACGACGTTGTTAAAAAAGCCGGATGCTGACCGAAGCGACGATGACAAAAAATTGATCGAAACGCAACTGCGAAAGCACTTTGATGACAAAGTCCGATCCACTTTCAACGACAAGATCCCGGCGATCGGTAAATTAGCTGAGCTTCGCAAACAATACTCGGACTATAAAGCCAACAGCATGCCCCGCGTCATGATCATGAGTGATGACAAGCCCCGGCAGTCGTATGTGCTCGCCCGCGGCGAATACCTCAAACCCGCAGAGAAGGTAGCGTTCAATACGCCTAGCTTCTTGCCTCCTTTGCCTCCCGATGCGCCTCGCAATCGCCTTGGTCTGGCTCAATGGCTAGTATCTCCCGAAAACCCACTGACCGCTCGCGTTCAGATCAACCGCATGTGGCAAAGCCTTTTCGGTATTGGGCTCGTCAAGACCGCAGAAGACTTCGGCGTCCAAAGCGAGTATCCGATCCATATGGAATTGCTTGACTGGTTGTCGGTCGAACTTCGAGAATCGGGCTGGGACATGAAGGCAATGCAACGGCTTATTCTCAATAGCTCAACCTACCGTCAAACCAGCCGTATGACGCCAGAGTTGCGAAGTCGGGATATTGAGAATCGTCTCTATGCCAGAGCAAGTCGATTTCGCATGCCTTCGTTGATCTTGCGAGATTGGTCTTTGTCCGCTGCCCAGTTGCTGGACAAACGGATTGCCGGAGCGCCGGTTTACCCCTACCAACCCGATGGTATCTGGGAATCTTTGGCCATCACCAAAGAACGCGATTTCACCTATCCCGCATCAACCGGCAACGATTTGTATCGACGAAGCCTCTATACGTTTTGGAGACGAACCGTTGGTCCTGCCAACATGTTCGATGCATCCAACCGACAAACGTGCAGAGTTCGCCAATCGGCGACTAGTACACCTCTGCATGCGCTAACGACACTCAATGACCCGACTTGGGTCGAAGCCGCTCGCGTCTTGGCCGAGAAAAGCATGCAACAATCCGCAATGTTGCCAGACCAACTCACGTACGCTTATCGATCGGTGCTTGGCCGTGTCCCAACAGAGAGAGATCTTACTGCTTTGCAGAATGCGATGGAGAAACAAATTGCCTTCTATTCCGAAGACCCTGTATCAGCGCAAGCGTTTGTGGAGATTGGAAATGCCCCTCGCGACAAAACACTAAACCTATCCTCACACGCCGCCCTCTCCGCTGTTTGCTTGGCCATATTGAATTTGGACGAAGCCATGACGCGGGAGTAACCGGTAATGAACTAAGCAGCCCTGCACAAGTAAGTGTGCAAAACACGTAGGCGAGTCTCTCCGAGACTCGCAGAAATCAGCGTCTCGGAGAGACGCTGCTACGTGGGACAGATGTCCCGAACGAATAAACTATCCCGAACGAATAAACTATCCCGAACGAATAGACGGACGGGACGATGGTCCCATCCTACGGTTTTTTTAATCATGCTCAATCCGCTTCAAGAAAATCAAGCACGAGTCAATCGGCGTCAGTTATTCGGTTCCGCGGCAAGCGGGGTCGGTGTTGCGGCCTTGGCGTCATTGCTCCAGGGGAACGCCTCTGCCGATTCGCCGGACAATACATCCAAAGGTGGATTGGCTGATCTGCCCCATCACATTGCAACTGCGAAGCGGGTGGTGCTGCTCTGGCAAGGGGGCGGTCCATCGCACGTCGATTTGTTCGACGACAAACCTATGTTGCGAGAGATGGCTGGCAAAGACATACCAGATACTATTCGCGGCTCAACTCGGCTCTCGACCATGTCCAGCGGGTATGGTAAATGGCCATGCGTGCCGGCAATCAAGCCTTTTCAAAAGTTTGGCCAGTCGGGGATCCCTCTGAGTCAGATGCTTTCGAAGATCGGTGGCATCGCCGATGAAATGACGTTGATCAAATCGATGCATACCGAAGCTGTCAATCATGCTCCGGGCGTCACTTTCTTTCTCACGGGTTCTCAAGTTCCCGGTCGCCCCAGTATGGGATCGTGGCTTTCGTATGGG
This sequence comes from Pirellulales bacterium, assembly GCA_038223525.1. Taxonomy (GTDB): domain Bacteria; phylum Planctomycetota; class Planctomycetia; order Pirellulales; family Pirellulaceae; genus JBKCUI01. The sequence continues at coordinate 3,470 of JBBRGW010000078.1, read as the reverse complement.
CTCGGTAGTGAAACGGAGAACTTGCCCACGTTCGTGGTAATGACCTCGAGCGACAAATCCAAAACGTGCGGACAATTGTTCTTTGACTACTATTGGGGGAGCGGGTTCCTGCCGAGCCGATTTCAAGGGGTTCGGTTCCGAAACACGGGCGATCTGGTGCCTTACCTCGCAAATCCTGCAGGTGTCAGTCAAGTCGCTCGACGCAGCTTGTTGGACGATATCGCCAAGATCAATGCGGATCACTTGGCCGATTATGGGGATCCGGAAATCGACACAAGGATCGCACAATACGAAATGGCGTTTCGAATGCAGACTAGCGTTCCGGAACTGATCGATTTCTCAAATGAGTCTGCATCGACGATCGAGCGATATGGGCCCGATGCGTTGGCCAAAGGTACTTTCGGAAACAATTGTTTGATCGCCCGCAGACTTTTGGAACGAGGTGTTCGATTTGTGCAATTGATGCACGCGGGCTGGGACCAACACAACAACCTCTACACGCAATTGGAGCAGCAATGCGCTGACACCGATGCACCTGCAGCAGCCTTGGTCCAAGACCTCAAAGAACGGGGCTTACTGGAGGACACATTGGTCATCTGGGGCGCAGAGTTCGGAAGAACACCTTTCGGGCAAGGAGATCCGGCCAAGCCGAACGGTCGTGACCACTTTGGAAAGGCATTTAGCTGGTGGATGGCTGGCGGCGGTGTTAAAAAAGGAAGCGTTTACGGCTCGACGGACGAATTCGGATGGAACATCACCGAGAATCCGGTCCATGTGCATGACATTCAAGCGACCATCCTGCACCTTTGCGGCATCGATCACACACGGTTGACCTACCGATTCCAAGGCCGACAGTTTCGCCTCTCAGATGTACACGGCGAAGTGGTCAATGGAATCTTAGCTTAGTGGTGTGTCAGCATGACAAGGTAGTGCGACAAGCAGGTGGCAAGGCGAGAGGGAACCTTATGCCAGTATTCCCCGGATGACTTCACCATGCACGTCTGTCAAACGAAAATCGCGGCCTGCGTAGCGATAAGTTAGCCTGGTGTGGTCCAACCCCATAAGGTGCAAAATGGTGGCGTGCAAGTCATGGAAATGCACCTTGTCTTTCACGGCATAGTATCCATATTCGTCAGATTCGCCGTACTTGATTCCACCTTGAAAACCACCCCCGCAAAACCATTGGGTCATTGCATGTGGATTGTGATCGCGACCATCACGGCCTCCTTCGCTGACGGGCGTTCGGCCGAACTCCCCGCCCCACCAAACGATCGTATCCTCCAGCAACCCGCGTCGACGCATATCCGTTAAGAGAGCAGCGATTGGCTGATCGACTTCCTTTGCGTTTTTGGAGTGGCCCTTTTGCAAGTCGCCGTGTTGATCCCATTTGTAGCTGTGCGAGATCTGTACAAACCTGACTCCGCTCTCGACATAGCGACGGGCCATCAAACATTGGATGGCAAAGTTCTTGGTCTCAGGGTTGTTGACTCCATACATATCCAATGTCTCTCGGGTCTCATTGGTTATGTCTTGTATATCGGGGGCTTCGTTCTGCATACGAAACGCGAGCTCAAACGATGCGATGCGACTCTCCAATTCCTGATCCGGCATCATGCTGGAGCTACGCTGCTGATCTAGCTGTTTGAGTAAATCGAGTTCGAGTCGTTGCTGTTCTTGCGGGTTTCGACGGGTTATGAAAGGGATCTTTGCCTTTTCCGATGCGAGGCCAGCGTTGCCAATCGGGGTTCCTTGGTAGACGGCGGGCAAAAATGCGGCCCCCCAGTTGTTTGCACCGCCATGCGAGAGCGAAGGACAAATCGTTATGAAGCCGGGCAGGTCTTGGTTTTCGGTACCAAGTCCGTAAGTGAGCCAGCTGCCTATGCTGGGCCTAATAAATGTGTCGCTGCCGGTGCTCAATTCCAAAAGCGCTGCTCCATGCCTCGAGTTCGATCCATGCACGGAATTGATGAAACAGATGTTGTCCACTTGCTTGCCGATCTCAGGAAACAAATCGCTCACATAGTAGCCGCATTCCCCGTACTGTTTGAATTTCCACGGGGACTTGAGCAAACTCCCTGTTTTGCCAGACACGACCCGAGGTTGGTCAAACGGCAGCGGCTTGCCATCATCTTTTTCAAGTTGCGGTTTGTAATCAAAAGTGTCAACTTGCGAGGGCCCACCGTGCATGAACAGAAAGATGATTCGCTTTGCTTTTGCTGGGTAATGCGGTGGACGCATAGCCAAAGGGCTTGATCGCAGAGTCGAGACGGGAGTGTTGTCCGCGCGCGCAGCGTCAGCGAACAAGCCGGCCAAAGCAAGCCCTCCAAATCCGACGCCGCTTTGCAAAAGCATTTCGCGACGATTGAGGGGGCGGGTATGCAGCGAGTGCCAATGGTTCTGAAAGTTCATCATGACTATTACTCGACGTAACTGAATTCGTTAGAAGAAATCAAAACCCGACAGAGCCCTTGCCAAGCCATCAGCTCACGTTGTTCTGCTTGCGACGTCTCGATCAACGCAGACTGCGTTGCATTGCTTCGCGCGCTGCGCACGAACTTTGCCGCGGCGTTCATCTCCTCTGTCGTCGCCGGTCGCTTCAATATGCTGCGGTAGGCTGCGAGGATGCGATGCCCATCGTCCATAGAGGCTTGGGTCAATTGTTTGGCAATCGACAAAGTCTGTTCTTGCACCAAATCGCTGTTCATCATCAGCAAAGCTTGCGGCGCAGCGGTCGAGGTTTGGCGTTCGCCACTGCTCATTGCGGGATCGGGGAAGTCGAGCGTTTGCAGGACTTCAAACATACCGCTTCGTATTACGGGCAAGTAAACGCTGCGACGCGCGTTTACATAGTTTAGAACGCCACCGACGTCGGTCGAATTGACATAGGTGTGATTTGGAACTTTCATCAACGTTCCGTACATGGTTGTGTCCAATCCAGCCCCCACATCAATAATCGAATCGCGGGTCTCTTCGCCCATAAGCCGACGCCTCTGGAATTGCCAACGCAGCTCATTCTCGGGGTCGAGCTCCGCAGCCTTGTGGGACATCTGAGAGCCCATTTGGTAGGTTTGCGACAGCATGATCGTTCGATGCAGTTGTTTGACGGACCAAGCGTTCGCAACGAAGTGACTTGCTAGCCAATCAAGCAACTCGGGATGGGTTGGTTTTTGACCGAGCAAGCCAAAATTGTCCACGCTGGAAACTATCCCTCTTTTGAAGTGCCAGTGCCAAACTCGGTTAACAATCATTCGGCTGGTTAACGGATGGTCAGGGCGTGTCATCCATTGGGCCAATTCAAGCCGCCCGCTGGTGGACTCCGGGATCGGTGTTGCTTGGGTGCTGGCTAGGATTTGTGGAAAGCGACGCTTCGCTAACTTTCCGAAAACAAGATGGCTGCCGCGAAGATGGATCTTTAGGTCTTCGGGCTGCGCTTCGGTCACTCCCATAGCCATCGGTGGGTTGGGCCTGCG
>JBBRGW010000077.1:0-11900 GCA_038223525.1 Pirellulales bacterium | reverse complement strand
GTCAAAGTGCGGATCATTGGGATCCCAAGCCGTAGGGTCGGGATAGGATGTTCTCGCAATCGTTGCCGTACCGACGACACACGATGGATCCGCGTTGCTATGGTACACCAACACACGATCACCGAATTGCATCTGATCCCGCATGTAGTTGCGTGCTTGGTAATTGCGCACACCGTCCCAATAGGTCGTTTGGTTTGGGGCAGCAGCCAAGTCGTCAATCGAGAAAACGTCTGGCTCGGTTTTCATGAGCCAATGGGACTGTTTGCTTCTTTTCTTCATTATCGGCTCCGCCATCGTATTGCCCGTTTGCTTGAATCGCTGGACAGGATTGTCGAATCATCGCTTGAGAAGGAAAGTTGATTAACCGATGCACCGCGATGGCCTGGCAATGTATACAACTCCCGCGGCGACTGATCAAAACTTGGCGATACAAACCAGATCCCTAAATTTCCATTTGCATCGCCGAGTGCAAGGATACTTTCCGTTGCTGAGGTCGCAATCGATGTTATGGTAGACCTCGAAACGATCGGTTCAAATGCAGTCTCTCCGCTCCCATCGATAGGCAGGAAGTCGATTCGGCTTAGGTCATCAAGGCGAGACAAAATTGCCAAGTGGTACGTTGGCATGCCTGTCTTGCCTTTTGGTTCGACAAGCCATTGCACGTCCACGAAAAGCGAATTCCCGTCGCGAACGATCTTTTCCCACTGAGGGCTCTTGATCGCATGAAAATCTCCGGCTGAATCGACGCGATGCCAGTTCTGGCCTGCATCCAAAAAGACAAACTCATTTTCGAAGGGATGCCAACGGACGAAACGTACGTTAGCAATGCCACCTCCCTTTGCCGGCGTTACCGAGTTCTTTCCCGCAATTTCAAAGAGCATCATGTGGCTCTCTCCACTCGCCAATCGACCGACCATCGCTAGGCGTTGTCCATCGGCTGACAATTCCGCTTGAAAGGCCTTCGCAAAGAAATGCTTAATGGGATACCAAGCCACTTGTTGCCGGTTAGAGATAGTGGCCAGATAAACGATTTCATCGGCGAGGAGAGTCGTCCACCGTAGGCTGTCCCGACTATGCGAGACCGATTGGCAAGCGGGACGACCGATACTCCAGGAAGTCTTGCCTGCTTGACTGATGATGAGCGTGCCCTCCTCGTCTACAGCGATCGTTGCACTTGGCAATGCATTATTTTGCGATGTCCGAATGACATCATGCGGGTGGAAGCTAGGAAATGAAACAACACTCGATGGCGCTCGCTCAACCGAAGTCATCTGGCCCAGTCTTGGCTTGCTTTCCTGGCGAACCCATTCCAATTGCGATTGAACAATCCGCGGTTTAGAATCCGATGAGTGGCGAACAATGGTCAATCTATCCGCATCTCCGTTTTCTTTAGAAACATCGAAATCAAAGTGACTCCAAGGGGCAGATTGCTCTTCAGATCGAAGTGCTGGTATGGCTTCAGTCCAACTCAAATTGGTTAGGGATACGCCGTCCCATTCGAATCTTGCAATACGACCGTTTTCAAAAAGAATAAAAAGCCTTGCACCGTCCGTAGACCAAACGGCTTCGATCGGCACATTCGGATTGTTGATCGCGATATCAAAGAAGCGATAGCCCATATCATCCCATTTCGATGGGTCTTGCCAATCGACGATTCGAACAGCTCCAGACATCGCAATAAGAGCCGTAAGTGAATTTCGCGTTGGGTGATTGGCACTTAGACGCGTCCCAAATCGTTTCTCAACTATGGCTTTTTCGGCAGCTTCTATCGGACTAAAAACCGTTTCTTTGCCATCCCCGATAACCAGCATCGTGTCTCGATTGGCAAAGGCGATACGACACTCACCTGATGTCTTGTGCGAAGCGCGTTGTAGCATTTCGCGAGTCGAAATATTCCAGACGCAAACCTCCGAAGTGTTTGCAGGTTCGGCATCGGCTGGCAACAAAGCTATAGTCGCCAAAAGTGGTTCATTCCGTGCAACGGCCACATCGCAAACTTTAGCTCCCGGTGTATGCCCTACGAAACTAAGCTGTTCAGAATTCAGCGTCGCTTCTGATGCTCTCGATGAAATCCGCAAAATGCCATCGCGGTCAACCGTCTGAAGGTTTCCGTCAGTTGACATCGCTTGGGAAACAAGCGCCGTTGGAAGCGTTTGAGGAACTGCTCTTCGTTCGTCTTGATCCGATATGTTCCATCGGATTAGATTCCCAAGGTCATCCGTGGCCGCAACATCGCCTTTTCCGGCAAGGAATGATGCGTTGGTCACGTTGCCGAGCAAGCCAACCAAATAGCTCTTGTAGGTAAGGCTATTCCCTTTCGATTCTGTACCCCATACGTGAACGACTGGTTCCTCGCTATAACTCAACACGGTACCATCCGAATGGACTTCGATGCCTCGAATCGCCGTCGTATGTTTGCTCGGTTGGACTTGGCTCTCTATTCGCAACTTCTGCGATTTGGATTGTGCGGTGATCAAAAGATCATTTTGTGCAGAGACTTGTCGGATGGAGCTAGATTCGACGGCTGCCATCAAGAACGCACCATCCGTTAGCCCTAAGTAAATATATTGCTGGTCGTACGACATGGCTGCGCAGCTCACTCTGGTTTCGATCGATTCAGGCAACGAATAAGTTTGTACTGTATTGGTTCGCAAGTTGGCTCGCATGCAAACAGATTTCCCGTTAGATACTTTCGACAATCCAAAGACTTCGCTCGAGCTCCCGCCTATAAACTGCAAACCGACCAACGAGCCGCGGCAATCAAGCCGAATCGGTTCGGTATCGAACTCAGTTGCATTGCGTTTCCAGATCCATAGTCCCGCGTTGATACCACCCACGGCCCAGTTCCCATCGGGGCTGAATTCAAGCCGCTGCAGATCCCGTTTTCCGAGCGAACGCACCGGTACTGTTTCTCGCGATTTCGTTTTCCAGTGGTACACCGTAAACTCCGCTTGCGGACTACTCATCGCGATGAACGCATCCTCTCCATCAGGAGAAATGGCGGCGTCTCGTATCGGTCCTTTCAACGAGACGGTTCGGTCCGCGATCACGCTGAATTGGCCGCCCGCCAATTGCACAACGCTCGCAACTCCGCGAGACGTCCCGAGGATGCCAAGTTCGGACTTTGCCGCAATTTGAAATGCCGTGATCGCCCCTTCTACCTGCGCTCGCGGCAAGTCGCCGTTGTTCAACATAGCAATTCTCTTGTAGGCCCAGTTTTGGAGCGAGGGTCCAATAGTGTCCGCAGCCAATTTTTCTTCGATGGCTTGGACCTGCAGTAGGAGCTGGCTGCTGCGTGCGACATCAAATTGGCTTGTTTGATTGAGGGCTAGGTTCAATTCGAATTGGTAGTTTCCCAAAAGTGCCAGTCTCGCATTGCGAACAGCCGTCTTTTCCGATGCAACCGCTTGTTCGCGGGCGACGACCTCGAGCTCTTTCGCCACTTTTTCCTGTTTCTCCGCGACCACAGCTCGGTCCCGTTCTGTCTGAGCCAAGCGTTTTGCTTCTTCTTCGTTTCTCCTAGCCGCTCGTTCATCTTCGGCGGACTGTCTTGCATTGTCGCGCTCCGATTGAGCGACCTGCTTAGCTTCCTCCTCTGCTTTTGCGGATTTCAGGGCCAACCACTCCTGCCGTTTCGCATAGAGGGTCGCGATAGAAAGAGACACAATCGCAAACAGAATGACCGCGGCGAGTACTTTGCGCATCCACTTAAATCGCTTCTCGCGTTCAACAAGATCCGCTTTGCGTTCGGTAGCAATCGCATGGAGCGCTGCTTCGTCTTCTTGGCGAACATCGACCGTCTGCAAGCAAAGGTCAAAGTCACCGCGGTCCAGTGCGCATTGCCCATAGGCCAAACGTGTGCGGTGCAGTCCATCTTTTGCCGCTTTATTGTCTGGCCACATTTCGATTGCATCTTGCATCGAAAACAAAGCGCGTGAAAAACCCTGATAGTCTTTTTCCCGAATCGAGTTTTCCAAAATCTCCTCGGCCCGATACGTCAAGGCAATACTCTGTGAGTATCTAAGATGTTCGCGAATCGCATTCTGGAAGTCGAGGACTGAGTCGTAGCGATCGCTGGGTTCGGTTGCCATCGCGCGATTTGCGATATCGAGCAAGGGGTCCTCGATGCCTGGATCGATGTTGATATTGTCCCTGCCATTGGCAATGCACTCGCGTACCGTCTTTCCCTTTCGCGGAGGCTTGCCAACGATGATTTGGAACAAGATTGCGCCGAGGATATAAATGTCGCTCCCCTTTCCGATCTTGGCAAGATCATGCCGGGCCATTTCCGGCGCCATGTATACAGGCGTACCACTCATTCCAAACTCTTGGGTAGTATTCATATTGACGGCTAGCCCCCAGTCCATCACCAACACTTCACCGAACGCGCCCAGCATCACGTTTTCCGGCTTCAAATCCCGGTGGATGATATTGCGAGAGTGCGCAAACGCTACCGCGTCGCAAACCTTCATAAAGATTTCGATGTTCTCTTCGGAGGTTTTGTCGAGGATTGCGTCCTCCCATGGCGTACCGCTGACCATCTTCATCGAATAGAAGAGTGTGCCGTCGTCGTTGGATCCCATCTCGTGGATTGGCACGATATTCGGGTGGTCTAGATCGCTAGTGATTTGCGCTTCATAAAAGAACTTGCGTTGACTTTCTTCGGAGGTTGCCTTGCCCGCCTTAATGGCCTTGATTGCGACTTTTCTATCGAGGGTCTTTTGAATCGCGGAATAAACGACCCCCATGCCCCCTTCTCCGAGTTTGCTGACGATCTCATAGTCCGGAGGGGTCGCAAGCGGTCCTGCCTTTTCCGCAAGGGAACGTTTGCTAATGGTCGAAAGGACGGATCGGTTGAAATCGATGGAGGCAGCATTCTCGCCTTGACCTGTGGAACCCGCCGTGTTGCCTCCTACCCCGGTTTTTTGGCCTCGGGCAACGAAAGTTCCTTGGGCTGCCAAAGGAACAGATGTAGATCCACCCACCACAGACACTCCCGTTGCGATATTCGCAAGCGTCTTCATAGGGCTCGCATTGGCATTTCGGGCAGGCAGCCCGAGGGTAGCGTCAATCGATGTCGAATCGGCCAGCCCCAACAACATATCCAAGTCGATGGTCGCGTCGCTCGCAGAAGAAGCTGGCCAGACCGGTTCTATAGGCCTCGCTGAATCGATCTCGCGCGTCCTAGCTGGCGAGAAATCGGATTCCAAATCAAGCGTCCCGTCTACCGTTGCTTCGTTGAGGTTAGCTGTTTTGGAGGACGGAAACTGCACTTCGGGCGATGCGATATCGATCGTACTATCGACGGTTGCCTCTTGAAGATTTACCGTCTTTGATCCGCGGGGTGTTCGGAGTGACATTCCGCACTTTGGGCAATCCTGAAAGGCGTTCGTGTCGCCGAGTTCTACCGAACAATGAGGGCAGTTGGTCACGACTTTTTCCCCAGGCGATTCGCAGCAGCCTCAACGCCCGCCCGCTGCAAGCCGCGCAACGAGCGAGCTAGTCGGTCGAATCGATGTCCTGTGCCATGAGATGCCGGCCAGAAAGCTCCAGTCGCCATGCCTGCGACAACGACCTCCGAGTCGCCATGAAGGAAAGGTTCTATCGCAGACGATAGTTTGTCCATTGCGATCGGTTCTTTCTGTATCACCGGTCGATTTTCAGGGTTCGCTTCTTCCGTTTCCTTAACCGACTCGTTGTCTAGCGATGGGGCGTCACGCGGTGTGAATTCCGGTACACCAAGCGGGGATTCGAAGTCTCGAACTCCGAACACCTTGAGTACTTTTGCGCCCATTACGCTATCGACCGAGATCACCGCATACGCGCCCGAAGGTTTGCTCGGGTCGTCCCGATATTCCTCTATCCAACCTTCGATCTCAGTTCCGGTTGGAACCGAACTCCCTTTGGTTTCTTTTGTCGATGAATCAGGCTGTCCTGGAGCCAACTCCGCTCGAACCGCGGCGTTTTCAGGGCCTTCCTTCTCGCTGCCTCCATCTTTGGCGTCCTTTCGCAACATTGCGACCACCTCCACTTCGTCTCGCGTTGGCAATTCCGGATCAGAAGGTTGCCCGTCTCGATTCGCATCGTTGAAACCGACCTTCACTATAAAAACCTCGAACGTGGCGTCGCTCAAAACGCCAGGTTCTATGTCCGTAGAAAGGTTGGCATAGGCTGTCGGAGTATTGGAAGCTATGGTTGTCGGAGGCACAAGAATAGCTGGGGTTACGACGATTTCCGTCGGCATCTGAAAGCTTATCTTGCGGCCTGGCGAAAGGACATCCGCGACGGGGTCAACCACGGACGTTAGGTCGACCGTTTTGACGCTCGCATCGATCGAGCCCCCTTGTTCAAACAAAAAGAACTCGGCCGATCGACGAAAGATGGCAGATGTCGGCAGCGTTTGAAAGGTACCTAAAAATACATCTCCAAATGGAGTACTTCGCTCGACTACCGCCGCGTCCCCGTTGGAAGATGCGTGAGCCGCAATGACTCCTGCATGCGTATTTGCAGACGGATTCGACTGACGTGAAGCGTCGAGTTCCTGGTTCGTGTCAAACAATTGTGACGATCCATCGGCATAACGAATGAGCGTTTGAAAACCAGCTTCGCCCGCAACGCCAAACTGAGTGGAGACTTTTTGCAATACATTTTGAGTCTTCGTATCGGCAAAGGCGTCGGACGCGTAGAGCACATCGCGAGTCGACTCAAAACCAAAAGGACCTCTGCCTCCGTCGAAGGCGTTGGCCAACAACTGAGTTTGCGAGACGATGCGACTCGTGGAAACGTCTTGAGACACATGCTCAATCCGAAGTTCCGCGTTGGCTTCAAGTAGCAACTGGTTGCCAGCGATAAGCACGATCCCTCCAGGGTCTGTTTGCGTAAAGCGTTGATGGATGGTTCCGCTGACGATCAGATCGTTGCCGCGTGCGGTTTCAATGAGCACGTGGATACCGTCGCCGGTGGCGTTTATCGATCCGACGTTCAACGGCTTGTCGTTTTGAACGAACAGCCCGTAATTGCGACCAAAGGATTGAACAAAGGATGCTTGCGATCGCAACCCATCGATGGTTTCTCCACTGATCAATCCGTCCACGGGGGAAATACCAGGCGGTAGATTTTGCCCTACGGCATTCAAATAGGCTTGACCCGTTTGGTCCGCAATACCATTGAGTGCGAACAGGTTGCTTTGGAAGAGCGATCCGTTTGCCGATACATTGGCGGTAAGTTGGTCGACCGAAATGGTACCAAGATGTGCAAACGTACCAGCCTCGATGTGGATCTCTTTCGCTGAAATCCCGAGCGTGCCATTGGTTACAAATGGGACCGCGTTCACGATACTCGATTGACTCGCCAGTGTGAGTCGATTTGCAGCAAGAGCGGCTCGGACCACCATGTCCGTATCTTCCTGAATAAAGACATCGACTCCTCTGGCTTCTATGCTCCCAAACTCCGATCGCCCTTGACCACCGACTGCGATGCTTCCTTGCAGAGCGTTCCAGTTCACATCATTGAGCTTCAACGTTCCGTTTCGTCCCAAATCAATCGAGCCAGTTGTTGATCGAAAATCTGAAAGGCCCGCTACGCTTAATGAATCCGAGCTATCGTTAACCAATTGGATATCACCTGTAGCCAAAATGACAAGATTCCCGCCGAGGACGACTTGCACTCCAGTCGCATCGTTTAGGTTTCCGTCTAACCGGATGGATGCGTCGTTCGCCGCGAACTGGAACTCGCGCCCATCCGGATTGGGCATCGTTGGATTGACAAGACGGACCGAACGATCGAGTTCAACCGCAACGTTGCCTGCGTGACCATCCACAATGCTCTTGGAATGAAGTCCCAATTCGGAAACCAAAACCGCACCTGCGGAGCCCAAACTTATCTGACCTCCCCCAAGCGAAATAAGCGAGGTGGAACCAGTTGCCACACGGAACGTCTCGTTGGCAACGTCGCCAAGTGTAATGTCTGACGCAGCAACAAAGCGTGCATCCCCCCCGACCATCAATCGCGTTCCGGAATCATTGATGCTGGCATTGCTGTTGAGGATGCGATCGATCGCATTGCCTGATTGGGACACAATGTTGTTTGTATCGACACCAGATATCAATTCTAAATTGCCATCGATTTGCAAGTCCTGATTCGGCAGGACAATCGAAGCTTGCGTATGCCATATGCTTACGTCATCGAACGAGCCCTCCAGCAGACCGATTGCGGCTTGGCCCGATGCGTTGCGCAAACGTAGGTCGCCGCGAATCCCTTCTACCGTAAAGAGCCCATCGATCCTATTGTCGAGCAAGCGTCCGTCCGAAACCAGAGTTGGCGGATTACTGCTTGCTCGATAGAGATCCACGTTACCAGGCGACCCAAGCAATGAAATTTGCAATGGACCCGCGATTTGCAATACGGACGTTCCGGCACCGGTGTCTATCCCCGACTGTGTCACTGAGTTCCGAGAGTGCAGTTGCAACTCCCCCACCTGTGTACCGTCCAAGCGAGTTGAGCTGTCCTCGAATACGATCGCTTGGCCACCGACGAGCCCCAAAGAGCCTAGGTTCACGCTGCCTTCGGAATCGATTTCAATTCGATTGGGAGCGGAAAGAAACGCTTGCTGGGTAACCGAGACGACATCGGTCAGGTTATCGCCCAGGAGTATGAAAGTGGCAGCGTTCAAATTCATGGAACGCGTTTGAATGCTCGCACCGACGGCATCGGTGATCGATCCAGAACTGAATGCCGAAAAGCTACCGGTTGTTTGGATCGATGAAAGGTTCATCGCGGCATCTTCGAAAAGCGTGATGCTGGTCCCACTTGCCGAGATATCACCAAACTCGACGCTGCCTGGTTGGCCAATCAAGACGGAACCCCCGGTCGCAGTCAACGACACTGGGCCGGAAACGTGGAATAGATCACCAGGACTGTCCGACAAAACAATGTTCAATCCGCGAAGAGATGCAGAACCCCCAACATCGATAAAACTACCCACCGGATCTTCGATGGCCCCGATGGCATCTATGGAGAGATTCCCAAGTGAGTTGATACTGGCAATGGAGATTGAACTGATATCCCGAAGGCTGATGTTATTTCCTAGCGCCTGAACAGTTGAGCTGTCCCAACTGCCATTGAGCCCCAGTTCAATATCGCTTTGTGACTCAACTCTTGTTAGGCCATCGACCTTCCAAAACGAAGTTCCATCTTCAGCGAGTTGAATTGCATTTTGACTTTGAAGAAAGATGTCCCCTGAAACTTGAATTGAGGCATTTGCTCCATCGGTAATCGATCCACTCGGCGAAACGGTCGCGTTGAGGTTGCCTTGAACGAAAATCGTGGAATTGAATTCGATCGCATCCGAAGCGTTCAATGAGATGTTTCCATTGGCAGTGAAGGCTGCTTGCAAATGCACTTCGCTGACCCCCTCCGCTCGCACCACATCTCCAGTGCCAAGCGGCACTGCCAGCGGGGCCAAAGAGAAATCGCCTCTCCAAGAAAACTCTCCGATCAAAGCGTTGCTAAAGACACGCACACTTTGCAAGTCCGCGATAGCTCCGCGTATTTCCCCCACCTCGTAGATCTGGTTATTATTGTTGTCAACGAAAAAGTTTGACCCGTCCGCTAGCAAGTTGGCTTGGGTTTGCCCGAGGCTCGATATTTCGATCTCGAGTGCGCCGCCAAAGAACAATGCATCGACTGCAAACACACGTCGCTTTTCTAAACGGCAAAACGTCGATACCAAAGGTTCGCGCCGACGGCGAGCTCGACTCGACGGCCCCACTTCCCTTGTGGGACGAAACCAGCCAGAAATGATTCTCAACAAGTCTCCCATGGGTTTCCGCGGCATTCGACTCAACGATAAAATTAGTAAGTAAGATTGGTTAAAAGTTGAATTGGGTTACATGTGAGCGGCACGGCGCTCGCCGCCAATATTCACAGTAACCGGCAGCTAACGTCTTGCCGCACAGTCTAATTCGATAACGCCCGCCCAGGAATGAGCCGAAACGCAGTATTGGCAATTGCGACGAAAACTACCGTTTATTGTACTCCGGGCACTTTTCCATTGGTTCCGTTTATTCCAACTTTGCGGCATGGGACTGCGAGTGCTTCTTTGCTCACGACACTCATGGATTCATCCGAATAATTGGATATGAGAACCAAATCCTTTGGAACATTGCTAGCCAAGGCCTGCCTTTTTCAAGCGATCTGCCTCGTTGGAGCGGGCGATTGTACAGGTAAGCAAGCATTGGAACCGACTCAACCCGCTCAAGTTCCTCGGAAAGAATCGGGCCGAACACCCAAGGTCCCGACGGTGGAGAGCATGCTCCGACCTGACGGAGCGGTCGAGGGTTTTTTATCGCGAACTCCTTCCGAGTCTGCTTTTGAAAATGCATCGAACTTGACGAACTATTCGAATCGCCCGTCCGGTGAAGAATCGCAATCGATTGGTGTTGTAGCTGGATGGACGGCGCCAGAGTTTTACACTCGCCCGCTTTACTTCGAACAAGTCAACTTGGAACGCTACGAGTCAGGCGTACCTGCATGGACGCGGCCCGCAATTTCTTACGCGCAATTTTTGACGGCCATTCCACTGCTCCCCTGCAAAGTTGTCACCAACGGGCCTCGTAAGCGCATCTATACCATCGGGCACAAGTAGATCGCTTTTGCCGAAAGCGACCTTCCGGCATGTTGCGAGCACTGATGTTTAACCCACGCAGCGCCTAGCACTCTAGCAACTCGCCGATTTCCCTATCGTCCGCGGCTGAGGCTTGAGGGCCTCGTGCGGTTAAACATCCGAGTCGAAACCTACGGTTGTGCGACCCCCTTATCGATTGCAATCCAGCGTTGAATGAATCGCCAAAGGGATGGATACGACTGGAAAATCGATGGCGGATTGGCTGGGTCTATACCACTGCTCTTCAGTTCTTTCACCGCGATTTGTGTCCTGCGATCAAACAAATGCTCTAACGAAAATCGCTTCCCATCTTGCAGTGCCTTCGTAAGGTCCTCCAAAATCGAGTCAGGGATTTTCCCGCGGATCAACGCGCACTCTCCCAGTCGGTATCCATGCTCCACCAAGCGGACCGTCCACCGCCAGTCTTCGATCATCGGTGCGGTTACGTCTCGACCTAAGCCTGCGTCTTTGTAGTCCGCTATAGGTAGCGCTGCAATCGGGCGCACAGGATCATCGTTGATCGGCACAACGAATGGTTTCGGAACCGAGACATTTTTCGAACCTTCAACCGGCTTGGCAACCGGCTTCGATTCGGTGGAATCGAGCCGCTCAATGGATTTTGTTGGTGCCATCAAGGGTCGACCAGCAACCTGACCAGCAACCCTCTCAGACGCATGTTGGCATTGATGAACATAATGCATCAACAAAGCTGGGATCTGCTGCGTGCCTGCAAGACAACTATGGCCCAATTCCGAGAGCGAGACCGTTACCTTTCCGACACGCAGCTCAGTCAACGACATCAATCCCACATCCAATGTTTTGTCCAAGAAGCCTGATGCATGCGATTTCTTCCACGCCTTGAGTATGCCGAATTCCGGGAGTCGCTGCAGTCGCAACCCTTGAACGGCTTTGCTCTCCACCCCCGAAAGATGCTGCGACAGCAACGTCTTGCTCAAGTAACCATGGGTGCGCTCGACCGCCCTAAGAATCGTCACAATCAAATCGTAAGCAGGTTTGGTCTCGCTCGGCAAAAGCATTGGCGGCTGCAGGACGTCGACTGGCGTCGTACTGTGATTGTCAGCCGATGTCGTTTCTTGCGAGGCAACTGAAGTTGACGCTGAGGCTAGGGTCCCATTCGATGTCGGAGAGACTAACTTCGTTGACAATTGGTTTGGTGTTAATTGGGTCGTAACCAGTTTGGCCGCAGCTGGTTCGACGCCTGGCTTGACTCCTGGGT
>JBBRGW010000076.1:0-11919 GCA_038223525.1 Pirellulales bacterium | reverse complement strand
TGAAGGATCGAAGATTTCCGCTCTAGACAATCGTGCCATGATTCCCTCCATCGATAAAGCCGAAGAATGTAGGAATCAATCAAAATAGAAAATCCAAAACCGATTTGCAACTACCCACCCGAAAAAATGCTGTGTCCCTTTACTGGGTGTCCACAGAAATCAGCGTCTCGGAGAGACGCTGCTATGTGAATTAGACGAACAAACTTCTGTGCGGGTGCTTAATTGTCGTGCAAGGCCTTATGGCAACTGCTCTACTCATGCTAAATTTGAGCTACTTGTGGCTAATAGTAACAAATCTCAAAAGCGGCGGCGAATTGTCCACTGCTGTTTCTATCTTTGAAAATATCTTGCTGATTCCTAGCTAAACTGGGATACTTAGGGGGTATTTGACATACTCAAGATGGCGGGATTTGCCAGAATAGCTCAAAGTGTCGAGCCCGGATACTCGATACTATCGTTACAAATTCACGACTACCCCGGTGTAACTCTGCTTACGAAAAGCGGACGGCGTGTTCGTTTTTGCCTTTTTTTTGCTCCGATGGCGTTGCCATTGCTTGCGAAATAGGCTGATTGAAAACCTTTGCGCGGGCCAACCATCTGATGTCAACCGAAGCTCCCTCGACTTCGAACAAATCGGTCAAAACTGTTAGCGGAATCACTGTTCGCCTTTGCGGCGACTCAGGCGACGGCATGCAATTGCTAGGAACCCAGTTAACCAACACCTCTGCATTGGCGGGCAATGACATTGCGACATTCCCCGATTTCCCTGCCGAGATCCGAGCGCCGCGCGGGACGCGTGCAGGGGTTTCTGGGTTCCAAGTGCAGTTCGCGTCCCACGAGGTGCATACGCCCGGCGACACTCTCGACGCTCTGGTTGCCATGAATCCAGCGGCACTAGTCACCAACATCGCCGACTTGCCCAAAGGTGGTCTGCTAATCGTCAACGAAGATAGCTTCGAAGACAAAGATCTCAAGCTAGCAAAGCTCAAAGTGAATCCACTCGAAGAGCCAGCTATGGAGAACTACCGGTTGATCAAGGTCCCGATTACCCGTTTGACAAAGCAAGCGGTCGCGGAACTAGGCCTTAGTGTGAAAGAGGCAGATCGCTGCAAGAACTTCTTTGCTATGGGGTTGGTTTATTGGCTGTACGGCCGAAACATGGACGCTACGCTTCGTTACATCAACGGCAAGTTCGGTGACGGCACGTCCTCTATTGCCAAGGCAAACGAAAAGGCTTTGCGAGCTGGCTGGGCGTTCGGCGAAACCATCGAGGCACTTGGACACAGCTACAACATCGAGCCCGCGAAACTGGTTCCCGGAACATACAAGAATATCATCGGCAATCAAGCCATGGCGTTCGGGTTGATGGCGGCAGCACATCGAAGTGGAAAAGAAATTTTCTACGGCTCCTACCCCATCACGCCTGCCAGCGACATTCTTCACGAGCTTTGCAAGTACAAGAACTTCGGAGTTTGCACCTTCCAAGCCGAAGACGAAATATCCGCAGTGTGCGCGGCCATCGGTGCAGCCTATGGTGGACAGATGGCGGTCACTTGCTCAAGCGGTCCAGGAATCGCATTGAAGACCGAAGCGATGGGCTTAGCACTCATGCTGGAGCTGCCGTTATTGGTGATCGATGTTCAACGCGGTGGGCCCAGCACGGGCTTGCCAACCAAAACCGAACAGTCCGATTTGATGCAAGTCATGTTCGGACGAAATGGCGAATCGCCTCTGCCCGTACTTGCAGCCCAGAGCCCGGGCGATTGCTTTGAGATCATTCAAGAAGCCTGGATGTTGGCGACCCAATTGATGCTTCCAGTCGTGGTCCTTTCGGATGGCTATATCGCAAACGGTTCGGAGCCATGGGCGGTCCCTGACGTCTCCAAGATGACTCCGATCACGATCACCCATCCGGCCGAGAACAACAATCCGGATGGAGCATTTATGCCTTACAAACGGAACGAGTTATTAGCTCGACCGTGGGCGATCCCAGGTACTCCCGAGCTGATGCATCGTGTTGGGGGTCTCGAGAAAGAGGATGGATCGGGCAACATCAGCTACGATCCTGACAACCATCAAAAAATGGTCAATATCCGCGCACAGAAAGTTGCGAACGCTGCCAAGCTGCTGCCACCCCAACAAGTCGTTGGACCTCAAAGCGGTGACTTGCTCGTCCTTTCGTGGGGCGGTACTTATGGCTCCTGCTTGACCGCTGTTCAAAACGCACAGGCGGAGGGAGTGAGTGTCGCATTGGCTCATATTCGATACCTCAATCCGTTCCCTAGCAACCTCGGCGAAATCATCTCCCGTTACAAACAAGTGCTCATCCCTGAACTCAATATGGGACAACTTCGAACCCTTATCCGCAGCCGCTACCTGGTGGATGCTATCGGGTTCAACAAGGTAAAGGGAAAGCCATTCACGGTCACTGAGCTTCAAGAGAAAATCGATGAATTGACCAAGGCTGGAACCCGGAACGCTTCGCACTCCAAAGCCATTTAAGTGTTCGAAGCGCGCGACGGGGCAACCGGTCCCCGTGCGGCCTTCTACCAAACCCACATCCTCCAAAACCATAATCCACTGCAATCCAATGAGTACAGCACTTCCAGTCCTCAAAGCCGAAGACTTTACCAGCGACCAAGACATCCGATGGTGCCCTGGCTGCGGTGACTATTCCATATTAGCCCAAATGAAAAAGGTACTGCCCGAGATTGGAGTACCACCGGAGCAGACGGTGTTTATCTCCGGAATTGGTTGCAGCAGCCGATTCCCCTACTACGTCAACACCTACGGCATCCACTCCATTCACGGTCGCGCTCCAACGTTCGCAACTGGACTTAAGCTGACACGTCCAGAATTGAGTGTTTGGGTCATCACGGGTGATGGTGATGCGCTGAGCATCGGTGGCAACCATTTCATTCATTTGTTGCGCCGCAATGTCGACTTGAACATTATCTTGTTCAATAACCGCATCTACGGATTGACCAAGGGGCAATACTCCCCAACCAGCGTTGAGGGGCAAATCACCAAGAGCACTCCGATGGGTGTCGTCGATCATCCGCTCAACCCGATCAGCGTTGCCGTCGGCGCCGAAGCCAGTTTCATCGCAAGATCGGTTGACAGCAATGTGAGGCACCTGGCCTACACGCTCAAACGCGCCGCGGCACACAAGGGAACGTCGTTCGTGGAAGTTTACCAGAACTGCAACGTGTTCAACGACGGTGCCTTTTCCTACGCCCAAGACAAAGCCACCCGAGACGACGCAACCATCGAACTCGAACACGGAAAGCCGATGATCTATGGCAAGGACAAAGACAAAGGGATTCGCCTCAACGGTCTGAACCTGGAAATCGTCGATTTGAGCCAAGGCAAAGTCAAAGAGGACGATTTGCTTTTCCATGACGAGCAAGCGAACTCGACCCTGGTCTACATGCTATCGCGACTTCGACGTCCAGATTTCCCGGAGCCAATCGGAGTCTTCCGAGCCGTAGAAACCGAGACTTTCGAGGACGCAGTACGAGGCCAAATCGATCAAGCGATCCAACAAAAAGGCAAAGGCAATTTGCAAAAGCTGTTCAGCAGCGGAGAGACTTGGAAGGTCGGTGCTTAATAAGCATCGATAACCTATGCAGATACTTTTCGAGGACAACCATCTCTTGGTTTTAAACAAACCCGCAAACTGGGTTGTCCAAGGAGCGTTGCCTGGCCAAAAGAGTTTGTTCGATTGGTCCGCTGCTTACCTCAAAGAAAAGTACAACAAACCTGGCAAGGTTTTCATTGGGGTAGTCAGTCGATTAGACGCACCGGTCACGGGTGTGATCCCCTTTGCGAGGACCAGCAAATCGGCATCTCGATTGAGCGAACAGTTTCGCGAGCATACGACACGAAAAACCTATTGGGCCATCGTGAGTTCTCGTCCCAAGGAAACCTCCGCCAGACTCGAGCATCATCTCATACGGCGCGAAGAAGATTTCAAAACGCGGGTTAACCAGACTGCGACATCGGAGAGCAAACTCGCAATCCTGGAATACCGTTACGTCGGGCTAAATCGGCTCGGGTTCGAGTTGGAAATCAATCTGATCTCGGGACGCAAACATCAGATCCGCGCCCAACTCGAAGCCATCGGTTGTCCAATCTTGGGCGACACCAAGTACGGCGCCACCGAACCTTTTCCGGAAGGGATCGCGTTGCATTGCCGTTGTTTGGAATTGAATCATCCTACGCTGCAAACCGAACTGCGATTTGAAGCGGAGACGCCCAAATACTGGCAATGGAGTGGGCTCGCACCGTGATTTATTTGGACAACAATGCCACGACTCAGATCGATCCGACGGTGGTCGAACGCATGCGTGTTTTGATGGAGATGCGGCTTGCAAACCCGAGTAGCCAACATGCCGCTGGACGAACCGCTAGGCAAATCGTAGAAAGTGCACGCGAATCGATTTTGAAGCAATGCGGCGGTCGCACCGTAGGGATGGCGAGCGATCAGCTCTTGTTTACAAGCGGAGGAACGGAATCGAACAACCTCGCGGTATTCGGTTTGTCCGAGCAACGCCCTGGTGCGATAGTCGTGTCGAGCATCGAGCACCCCAGTGTGCTGGCGGCCGCTGAATACGCCGCTACGCAAGGGCGAGAGATTCGCTATTTGCCATGCACCAAGGACGGGGTCATTTGCATCGACCCGCTCGAAGAATGGTTGGAAAACCAAAGCGAACATGGCCCAATTGCTATTGTCTCGATCATGCTGGCCAATAACGAAACGGGCGTGCTTCAAAACGTCCAAGCTGCCTCCGCCCTGTGCCGCAGGGAAGGAGTGCTTATCCATACCGACGCGGTCCAGGTGCTCGGTAAATCCGACATGGACTTTGCATCGCTAGATGTCGACGCCTTAACGATTACGGCTCACAAACTGCATGGGCCGGTGGGTATTGGGGCGCTCATTTTGCGACATGGTATATCGTTGAGCCCGCAGTCTTTTGGCGGCTTTCAACAATTAGGGCTGCGTCCTGGTACGGAAATGCCGGTCTTGGCTGGAGGCTTTGAAACGGCTGTATTAAACGCAAAGGTCCATCTGAACGACAGAGTGTTTCGCATGCGAACTCTACGAGATGCGTTGCAGGATCGAATCTTGTCAGCGGTCCCGAATGCTCTTGCTATTGGATCGCAATCGAATCGTTTGCCTCATACCTTGAGCATCGCTTTCCCGGGCGTCGATCGCCAAGCACTCCAGCTAGCGCTCGACATGGATGGTATTGCATGCAGTACCGGTTCGGCTTGTGCAAGCGGATCAAGCCAAGTGTCGCATGTATTGGAAGCGATGGGGCTCGATCGAGATTTAATTCGAGGTGGGATTCGATTTAGCGTGTCGGCTGAAACGACCGCTGAAGAGATAGACGAGACGGTCGCTAAGATTTCTCAAATCATTCCAAAACTATCTATGGCTCCGCGTCGACAATCCTTTTCAAAACATCCTAACGCCTACGGTTAGCAGAATGTTTGCATAGCGTTGCGTATCGCCAGTTTGAATCGTCAGAACGTGATCTTCCGTTGAGACGCGGCGATAAAACTCCCACTTCTCGATGGGTTCGAGCGAGACTTGGATATCGGCTTTGCGAATAGTCTCTCGATAGTCAGCCCAGACGGGCGGATCACCATCGAGCGCATACGGTCCGCTCGTCTCGGTCATCATGGTTTCCACCGCCTCGACCGACACGGCAGAAAGAATCGCTTCGAGCACTTGATTGCAACTGGGCACACCAGGCATCAGATTCAATGAAACCAACTCGCTACGCGGCCCTCGTTTGCTGGAAGCTGGGTAATTGCCGTCTGCGATCAGAATGGTTGCGTGATGCCCGGCTTCGGCAAGGATGCGAGAAATGGCGGGGTGGATCAATTTGCTACGAAGCATTGAATGTTCCTGTAATTGCTGGTTGAGAGTTGTGGAAAGTGTATGTTAATCGCGACTGTTGTTTCCGCTATAGGTTGTATGTTGGCGACTGGGGTGCGGGGTGCGGGGTGCGGGGAGCGGGGTGCGGGGTGTTTGTGTGACTTTTTCTTTAGCCGTTAAACTCTTTCGCCCTCGGCATACTGCCGACGACCATGGCGAGGGCGAAATGCAATTTGATATCGCACTTTTCGCGTTAAACAGGATAACCTAATCTTCGTAGATAACACCGAGCCACCGAGCTTAGTAATCGGAATGCTCCGAGCGGCATACGCCCCTTGCCTCTACGCGATTTTTTCAATGAACGGCCATTTGTGAACTACCGACGAATTCAAATTTCCTGTTGCAGCTGCCGCCGGAAGATGCGACCGACGCTCCGGACTTTCCTGTTGACGGTGCTCGGATTGGTGACTGTGCTGATGATTTCGATCATCGCCATACCGAAAGCGGAGAGCCTGCAATCTGCCCAGCTCCCCGCGTCTTCCTCGAAGCAAATTTCATTGCTTGCTGACAAGGAGATTAACGAGAGCAGCGGCATAGTGCTTTCCCAACGCAACGAGAATTGCTTCTGGACTCATAATGATTCAGGGGACATCTCGCGACTATTCTTGGTGCACCGTGACGGCCGATCGATTGCGAGATTCCGCGTAATGGGAGTCAAGCCAATCGATTGGGAAGATATTGCCATGGCGACCATCGGAGATTCTGAAAAAATCATTATTGCCGACATTGGTGGGAACTCACAATCGCGCAAGTTTGTTTCCTTGTACTTCGTGACCGAACCGCAATTTGAATTCGACGCAACGAAGTCCACAACACCTATAGAACGCTCAGCGATGGTGGAGACGACGATCCAAGTTTCGTTTTCAGGACGCGTAACCAACTACGAAGGAATCGCGGTAGATCGTGCAGCTAAGCTGATCCTCATCGTAGAGAAAGCATTGTTCGGAGCAAGAGTCTACACAGTTCCGCTCCCCACTCCCGCGGACCTTATGAAAGAAAAAACCGATGTTGTCGCAAAAGAAATCGGTCATACAAATATCCCCTACGCCTGTGCCTGCGACATTTCCCATGACGACAAATCCTTGGTGATAACTAACTACACGCTGGGGTACTTGTTTTCAAGACAGAGTTTAGCGGACGGCTCATTCGAAGATTGGTCTGAAACCTTGAAACGAGAGCCGGTCGCGTTCAAATTGCCCAAACTGAAGCAGCCGGAAGCGGCATGCTTTTCGAAAGATGACCAATCGCTATTTCTAACCAGCGAACAGCTCCCTACACCCCTCGTTGAAATGATTTTGCCGTTGGCCAAGTAGTAACGGATGCTGCCAGCATCCGAAGTAAGGCGAGCGGCAGGCGGAAAACTACCGTAGGATGGGACCATTGTCCCGTCCGTTGATGCGTTCGGGACAATGGTCCCAAACTACAGCTGGTATCTCACAGCATGCCGATCGCCTAAGAAGGTCCGACGCAGGCAGCGTCGGCCACGGACATGGCCCTTCAGCGAATTAGAGTTTTTGCAAACTGCAAGTAGAGCTCGCGAATTTTTTGGCTCATCGTCTCGTGTCGGAACTGTTGGGTGAAAAGCTCCCGCCCATTTTTGCCGAACTTGTCTCGCGTTTCTAGAGAACTCGCGAGCGACATGATCGCATTCGCGAGCGAGTTGATTTCTTTGGGTGGGACTAAATAGCCAGTTACGTCGTTTAACACTACCTCTCTCGCCCCATCGATGTCGTAACTAATGACTGGTTTACCTGCAATCAACGCTTGGGGGAGCGCACGCGCTAGTCCTTCTCGCAATGAAGTATGCACGAGGGCATCCATTGCTCCGACCAAACTTGGCACTTTTTCTGGCGGTACCAGCCCTGTGAATACGAACCGGTCTTGCATTCCACGCTTGGTTATCTCCGCGGCAAATTCCTCGCGAAGGACGCCATCGCCAACAAAAAGGAATTTCACATTCGGGTTGCTACGGCAAACTTGTTCTGCAGCCTCAATCACGTAGCAGTGTCCCTTGAGGTGGAACAGACGTGCAATCTTGCCGAATACGACATCGGTTTCCGAGAAGCCCAATTCGCGCCGGATGAGATTCCTGTTTTGAGCCGACTGCAGAAACGGCTCAACGTTCATACCGCTATAAATCGTGGTGAACTTTTCTCGTTTGGCGACGTTGGCTTTCACCATCAAGTCGGTCATTGCATCCGCGACGCTGATCATATGATGGCATCTCTTCGCAGCCCACCGTTCGCACACGATGAAGAGCCAGCGGCTGACCCAGCGCTGGTAGGGATGGAAGGGAGCCCCATGAACGGTATGAATCACGCAAGGAACTTTGCATGCCCAAGCAGCGGCTCGGCCGAGCATTCCCGCTTTGGCGCTATGTGTGTGGACGACATCCGGCCGCCAGGTTCGGATCGATGCCTTCAATGCGCCGAGCGCTCGTATGTCATGGAGGGGGGAGATGGCTCGGATCAAGGACGAATGCCCTTCGATCAGAAGTCCCTCGGTATTTGTTTGAGCGAGCAGTTTTCCCTCCGGCCCATCGGTGGGCCCCGTGATCAACTTGACTTGATCTTCGAAAATCTGGACTAAGTCGAGGCAGTTGAACAGCGTATTTTCTTGAGCTCCACCGACGATCATTCGGGTGATAACGTGCATTACTTTCATGTTTTGACTTCATCCACTCCGGTAGTTACGTTGTTTGGCCAAGCGTACCGGATCGTGAGTCCAACCAGGATGCAGGCTGCGCCGACCCAAGTCCACCAATGGGGCGGCTGGTAAGCAGGATCCCCACGGCGAGTCAGATGAACCCATACTGGCAAGAGGACTGGCTCAAGTAGGGTGATCAGCGAAGCGATATGGCTAGGCGTGGTTTTTAGCGCGCGAGCAAACAAAAAATAGGGCAGGCCCATTTGGAGCATTCCAATGCCTGCAAGCAAGAGCCACATCGAGCCAGTGGGTATTGTTATTCCGCTCCACCATACCAGGGGCAACATAGCCAATGCGGTCGCGATATGGTTCAACGCGATCAGCCAAGCAGAATCGTGTTTTCGCAATGCCTTCATGCTAAAGATCACGCCAGCATACATGAGTCCTGACGCGATGGCCAACACGGGGGACCACCAGCGATGTTCGGGTGAGGCCGCCACGTAGATGGATTCCATCACCAAGATAAATAGTACTCCAGTGACACACGTAGCCATCATGGCCCAGTCGCGAACTGCAGTCGTCTGCTTCAGAAAGATAACTCCGCCGATTAAGACCCAAGCGGGTGCGAGATTTTGAAACCAGATGGTATTCGTCGGGGAACCGCTAACAATCGCAGTCAGATATGTCCAATTCATTAGGACAAAACAGGCCACCATGGGAACCATGGCCCAATGGAATGTCACCTTGCGCACCAACGGCAATAGCAAGAATAACGCGAAGAAAGCACGCCAAAAAGCGATCGCCGAACCTCGCACTTCGCGGGGCCATGCGTCGAGCAATTTGGTCTGCGTGAAGAATCCACTGCTGCTCCACAGGATGGCTGCGACAACGACTAACGCGATGCCGGTCGTTGTTGTGCTGCGGTATGTCCTCGGGAGCAATGAGGTATTATTCGTAGCGATAGACAAAGTGAATCGTTCTTAGCGGTCGAAATTGGGAGCGAATTGCACCTGATTTGTACCCGCGAACTCACGTTTGCGAAAGCCGACGCTTCGAAGACTAGTTTGCTCGTTTGGCAGTAACCGGTTCCATCCGTGTCGTTGTTGGCGCGTACGAGGTGGAAACCGGACGAGATTCCGTCGGAATCGAGGAACCGTAGACCGTACTACCGTTGACCGGACCCGAGTAGACCGTGCTGCTATAAGGAGAGCCACTGTATGACGAGCCGACCACCACGCCGTTTTGCGAGTCGATCACTTGGTCATATCCGCCGTAGTTGGCTCCACCAGCGGTACCGCACGATTCGCAACCGCCCGTTGCAACCGGGGCCGCGACTGCTGCGCCTTGACAACCAGCATCGCATGGTTCTCCGACGTTGCTAACGCCATGGATGCGATTGTTGAACCGCGTAAAAATATTTGGCCGCCATCCTTGTCCACATGTGCATCCAGCAAAAGCCAACAACAAGCTGGCCGAAATCAATGTCGTTCTTTTCATTTCCCAATCTCCCGTTGTACTCTGTTGTGATCACCCGCGAGGGTACACATTTTCCCGCACAACTCTACGACGCCATTCCGGTTGTGCAAGCAAAGAGCGGAAACTTTTCCCGATCGCAAAACTTTTCCTAACGCTCTGTATCCTATTTAGGTGTTACAGTTGACGGTCAATGGATTCAGTTGATCCGGTTGACATGGTTCTTTGTCGGCTTTACTTAGGGAGATCGTAGCAAATGCTGCTTTCTAATCGTTTTACCAAAGTAACGAGCATCCTCTCGCCACTTCAGACTCGCGTTGTATGCCAATTGCTTGACAACTCCTTTCGAAGGAATGAATCGCTCGTTTTTTCTTTGTATATCCTGTTGGCGTTGTCGATTGCTTCGTCATCTCGCATGTTGCGTGGCGACGAGATCAATGCCAATTGCCAAATAGGTAACAGCCCAAATCAATCTGAGGTTTTTGAAGTATCAACACGGCATCTATGCGATCAATTTCGGTCTATCAATTTTGAACAACCGAACGTCGAAGTCAATAAATGGGTCGGCAACCAATGGATTCGAAGCGATGTGGAGACAGTCTTGCCGAGCGTCAACACGGGAATACTCACTATCATCTATGTGCATGGGAACTTCATGGAGCGAAACAATGCGCTCGAGAGAGTTCGCATCGTTGACCAGTACTTTAAGGCTCAGACTGATCGGCCATTCCGTTTAATAATGCTCTCGTGGCCCAGTCAACGGGAAAAAAGACCTTTGAAGGATGCTGTCTCCAACGCCGAGGGTGCTGAATGCCAGGCCCTTTACGTTGCCTGGATGCTTCGACGACTCCGAAACGAACCGCAGGTAAGTCTGCTTGGGTTTTCCTTTGGTGCGAGGGCCATTACGGGCGGACTTCATTTGGATGCTGGCGGTAGGATCCCTGGCTACTCAACGGTTCCGATACCCCGAAATGACACTTCATTAAACTACCGAGTAGGACTTGTCGCACCTGCGTTGGACCGGACTTGGATTGAAAGCAATGGCCGTCATCGACTCGCGCTAACGCATGTCGATTCCATGATAAATCTCTATAACTCGAAAGACCCGATTCTGAGACGATTTCGTTTTATCGACAGATTGTCTCGGCCAATCGCTGCCGGATTTGCAGGATTTACGGGCATTGCTGCACTCGCTGACCCGCGGGCTACCGCGCCGCTCTCTGGACAGTCTCGCATTCGACAATACGATTGTGGTTCGGTGATCGGCACCACTCATTCCGAAAAAAGCTACTACGGCGAGTGCCCCTATTTCCGAAACATAATACAACACCTGCTTTGGGAAGATTCAGGAGAATCCACTTGCAATGCAACCTACTTTCCGTAACAGCATCGCGTTCCGATGGGACCATTCGACGAGACGGCTAGAGTCGGTCCCGTCGAAAGATCTCTCCTGGTCCGTTTCGGATGCCGGCACGCTTTACGGCGCAATCTTGGTCGAGCGCTTCCGCTCTTATGGAAGCAAAATCGTGGATATATCGCACCACGAATCTAGACTGCTCTCGGGAGCCACTCATCTTGGGATCAACGTGGAACCGCTATCAGTAGATATCCGGACGAGCGCGGAAGCATTGTTGGCAATCAATCCCGAGTTGGTGGAACAGCAGGAGGATGTAAGTATCGTCCTGCTGATGTCACCAGGTGAACTCTCCGCTGACGCAGTGTACGGTACCAAGCCCACACTCATGATGCATTTAAGCCCACTCCCCTTTGCCAAGCTGAATGGATGGTACCAAGTCGGCGTGGACCTTGTCCTGGATACGCATGAGTCCCTCGAGCAGCGCCTCGGGGCGGGG
>JBBRGW010000075.1:0-11944 GCA_038223525.1 Pirellulales bacterium | reverse complement strand
TACGGACTGGAAATTCACATTCAGTTGCTCTCCACCTCCCCTTGCGGGAACGCAGTTACTTTCAATTAATGGATTCAAATCAAATCCATGAAGGGACTTGCACCCTCCCATTTCGACGCCTTCAAAGGCGCACTAGCAGCGCCTCTCCGAGACGCTGGTTTCTGCGAGTCTCGGAGAGACTCGCCTACGTGTTTTGCACACTTAATTGCGCAGGCTTGCGTAGCAAAAGCCGCACGGTAGGTCACTCTTGCCGAGAGTGACCTTTGCATTGATTGCATTGATTGCATTGGTGCCGCGTTTTCCCATTAGTCTAAGACGTTAGAAATGCGCAACTAAGTCGCAGGTCGCTAGATGCTGCGCCAGCGCAATCGAGCAAGCAAGTCTCCGACCCGCTCTGCCTTGGCAATGCGGCTCTTTTCGTGTCACACTTAGCGATGCCAACAACGCTTCTATCTCGCCGTTCTTTTGCCCTCGGTGCAGCTGAATACTCTTCAAGTAAATCATCGGATGTCCCGTCGAGCCAATGAACTTGAGCAATCGAGTGCAATTCGAATAGTAGTAAGTCAAAGTATCCGAAGGCCTTAAAAACGCTCGCCACCGTTCCCGAAAATCATCAACGGAAATCGCACGTTCGAATTCGCGTTCAGTCAACTCGACATGTGCGAGATACGAATGCGTTAAGGGACTAATTGGCGAGAGGGCATGCTCAAAACGTTCGCCCGTCACCAATCTTTCCGCCACCCAATACGCAGGGGCTCGATCGGTCTCCTTGGTCGGGACGGACTCACCCGCATGTGGGGCCGTTTCCGCGTAGAGGACTACAATGTCTTGCAGATTGTTTCGAAGCGACTTTGGAATATTGAGCGGCGCGCGAGGACGCAATTTTCGTCGCACGGTCTCCGCTGACTTCGGATGCGCCAATTGACTTTCAACCATATGATAAAATGCATCAACGAGCTGTTCGAATCCTTTAGTCTCCGGCTCTAAGCACCGTAGAGCCGCAACAGTTGCCTCAAGCGTAGATAGAAAAAGAATATGCGGTTCACGCCGAATGCCGTATCGACTCGGCTCGGTCGGTGCCAGTCGTACTTTTTTCAAACGCTTGAGCTTCGGGATATCGCGAAACAGAGTCTTCGTGTGATGCCAAGTACCATCCAACACCACTAACTGTTTGGGACGCTCGTTCTCTGCGATGCTTCCAAGAAGTTGCGATCCCTCGCCCGGGTAAAGCAACGCTGCATCGTCCCAATCTCCCATATTCGCAAACAAATTTGCAAGTCCGACCACACCGTCGGCGAACATCCGCGAGTTCTGCAAAGAACGTCGCAAAATCCTCGCTGTGTTAAAGGGATGAAACCGCTCGCGAAAGTGCTGCAGGATGAGCACATGAGTTCGATTTTCGATCACCGGAATATGATCGCAAAAGCACCGATCGATGGGCCGATAGCATCCGTAGCATCGCGGCCTCCAATTGGGATCGGATGTGTTCATTTGCAGATCTGGCATCCTACTTGGTTCCAACACCTCTCGGTCGACCGCTAATGGCGCCGCTAAGGTCTACAAGTTGACCTGGGTTGCGAGCGATCTTATCGGAAAACACACGGAAGTCACTCACAATAGGCTGCACTTGCTGTGTGATAACTTGGATATTTGCCGATGCGGCTTTGATGTTTTTGAGAGTCTTGGTCGCTTCCCAATAGAGTTCTTCATTGTCAATCAAACGCGAAAAAGTTCCATTGCTGCTGTTGATGCGTGTCGCAATCGTTTTTAAATCGAGTGCAAGTGCATCGATATCCGCGAGCGCCTTGACCGCATTGGCAACCAGCGCTTCGCTGTTTTGACTGACCGGTTCGGTGATTTCCGCGATGTTTTCGATGGCGACGTTTGCGTTCTCTACCGCTTGGCGAATAGTAGCGCCAATGCCATCGAACTCTTTGCCGAGCCCCTCGAGGCTCAAGCTGAATTGTTCAAAACCCTTGAGCGTTTTCTGTGTCTGGTCGAGCGTCTTCTGAGCTTCCTTGAACAACTCAGGGAGCATCGTCAACCCATTCGCAATCACTTCAGGAATACGGGCATTTTCCACTTGCGAGCCAATGCGTTGTATCGTTCTGGCTACTGTCTGTATCTCCTCCGCAGTCGATTTCAACGTCGTAACGACTTCGCGGATCGGAGTATTTCCATCTCCAACAACGTCCTGAAACGTGGTGCCGATCGATTCGATCTTGTTGAATGCCCGACCCATTTGTTCGACAACGGGACCGAGTGTCGACTCGATGCGAGAAAGGGATTCCAGTGGGTCCTTGGCAACTTCGCCACCGCGCAAATAAGTTCCGTCTGTAATGAACTCCGCCGCGACGGCTGCTTCGTCGGCATCCAGTATACCGTCCCTAGATTTGTCGAATCGTAGCAAAGTCGACTCGGTGGTAGGTTCGACAAATTCGACGACCGCATCACCGGTAATGATGGAGCCGCTTACAATGCGAGGAATCTCTGCTTTTCGCAGCTCGACTTTGCGATCCAATTCCATTTGAATTTGTACCCCGTTATTGCCAGGGAGCAAAGAGATACTCGAAACGCGGCCGATAAGTACCCCATTTTTTCGAACGGGAGTATCGACTTGAACGCGCGGTGCGCTGGCGAAGTTGAAACTAACGCGGTTGCGTTCCACCCACAACGTTGGGACCGCACCAAAAAACGCGATCAACAACACGCCAATGATTGCAGAGGCTAAAACCAACACACCCACTCCAAAACGATAACCGCTCTCTTCCATGATTACTCCTCGTCTGATTCATCGAAAGGACTTGGGTGGATTAAGTTCAAGGTATCGGGATGCCCTTTGCCTCGCGAGGCGAGCATCTCCATCAACCTTTCACCGGCTTCTCCGTTCACAAACTGTCGAACCCTGCGGTCGCTGGTGCTGTCGAGCTTCGCAGGCGGACCATCGAACAGGATTTGCGATTCGCCATGCTCAAGTCGTGAGAAAGGGTAGAGCATAATGATTCGATCCGCAACCTTGCGAGCCGAATGCATATCGTGGGTCACAATAATGCTTGTGACGGGATAGCGTTTTCGTGTGCGCATCATCAGCTCATTGATCACGTCACTCATGATTGGGTCCAGGCCCGTGGTTGGTTCGTCGTACAGCAACAGATCTGGTTCCAAAATCAATGCGCGGGCCAAACCGACACGTTTGCGCATCCCGCCCGAAAGCTGCGATGGGCGTTTTTGCAAAACGTTGCTCGGCAAGCCTACTTCGGCTAGTCGTTCTGAGATGAGGTTGCTCGCTAGTTTTCCCTTTGGAACACCGTGTTGTCTGAGAGGGAAAGCGATGTTCTGGCTGATTGTCATGCTATCAAAAAGGGCTGCGTTCTGAAAGACAAAGCCAAACCTTTTTCGCAACGTCGTCATGTCGCGATCGCTGAGTTTCTGGATGTCATTGTCGTCGAAGATAACACTACCCGAGGTAGGTGCAAGCAGTCCGACGAGCGACTTGAGGAACATGGTTTTCCCGCAACCGCTTTCGCCGATGATCGCAACCGTTTCCCCTTTATTGAACTTGACCGAAATATCCTTCAGGATCACTTGACGCCCGAATTGCAAAGACATCCCCCGCGTCTCCAAGATGGGGTGGGTCGTTGGCGGACTGTTCGAGGCAATTTGGGAAAGGATAGTCTCGTCCATCAGAACAGCTTCGCCCCGCTCGGCCAGATGGCAAAGTAGACTGCGTCCAAGAATATATTGAGAACGATATCAAGGGCTAAAATCATTACAAAGCTCTGAACGAAAGCCGCAGTCGCTGCTCGACCGACCCCTTCCGCACCAGGTTGGCAATGAAAGCCTCGGTAGCAACTGACTATTGCAATCGTCGCGCCAAAGAACACGCTTTTGAATACCCCTGTAAACAAATCGAACCCGCCCACAAACTCACGGCTATTCCGAAGGTACTGGGCATGGTCAATCCCGAGCACGATCACGCTGTAAAAGTAGCCCCCGACAATCCCCATAAAATCAGCCATCACCGTCAAGGCGGGGATTAAAAGCACGCAAGCCATAAAACGCGGTACAACCAAATAGTGAATTGGATTGGCGCCCATACTTACCAGTGCATCGATTTGTTCAGTGACTCGCATCGTTCCGAGCACTGCTGCCATGGCGCTACCCACGCGCCCGGCGAGCATGGTCGCCGCCAATACCGGTCCTAGCTCGCGGACGAGCGACATATTGATCACGGCCCCAAGACGGGTTTCAAGTCCGATATTCTTGAACTGATGGTAGCTTTGAATGGCGAGTACCATCCCGATAAAAGTTCCTGTCAGGGCGACGACCGGTAGACTCAGGACGCCGACTGCGTAAAAGTTTGGCATCAAGGTTTCTCGCTTTGGGCGCGCTCGAAACATCCAGCCGAACATTTGAAAGGCAAAGAGGGAAATATCCCCTAAAGTCGAGATGCCGTGGATCACCACCGTCCCCCATACCGACGCGACCCGATACAGGCTGTTGAAAAGCCTACTGGAAGTGGGGGCGAATTCTGGAAACGGATCGTTAGCCATACAGTATCCTTCGGTTGTTAAGCCGCGCAGCTTGAATCGACTTTGCCGAAAAAGTAGGATGTTCCGGCCAAGCAAATGCTAGCGAAGCCATCGTTGCACGACGCTCCGCGTCGTGATCTTATTGTCGTCGCCCTAGCGATTATCGTTGGCCATCGCGTTTATCGTCGCCTTTCTCGCTTATCGTCGCCTTTCGCTCCGCGAAAGTGCGCTTGATTCACGCTGCTTTTGCGGAGCAAAAGGCGACAATGCTTCGCCCCTCGCGAATAAAATCACAGGCTATCCGCATCATGATGATTGCGACGCGGAGCGTCGCACAACTAAGGGTACAAAGTCCGTATCCTAAACCTTTTTTTGAGAATTTTCCGATCCGGTTAGACAAATAGAGCCCTTTCGCGCATCCTGGATCTTTGTCATGACTAGTCCAGCCACGTTTTCCGAACAAGTTCGAGAAAGTGCCCTGTGTATCGCAGAAAGCGGTGCAGCGGCGCTAACGGGGCTCTACGATTTGACCTCCATGCGGCTAGTCCGATTTTCCGTGACCATCACTCGCAATCAACACGATGCTGAAGATGCCGTTCAAGCGACGTTGGTTCGCGTTGTCGGCAATGCCAAGTTGCTGAGCAATGCCGAAAACCCTTGGCCCTATCTCCTCCAAATGGTTCGAAACGAATCTTTGGATATCTTGCGACGGAGGCGGCGAAGATCGATTGTAAGCAATCTGACCGATCTTCTGACTCACAGATCCGTCGATGAGGTCGAGCAAGAAGAATCCTATCGAGCAGTTTGGCTTGCAATTCGAGCCTTGCCAGGGGAGCAAAGCGAAGTGGTCGTTTTAAAAATTTGGGAGCAATTGACGTTTTCCCAAATCTCGGAAGTGCTGTGCATTCCCGCAGCTACCGCAGCAAGTCGCTATCGATACGCCATGCTTAAACTCGGGACCGAACTGCGGGCAAAGGCAGTGGAGGTATCTCATGACTAAGTCACATACCCAAGGTAGCGATTTCGACGAGCATGACGATTCTAAAAACGGCGAATTTAAAAATATAGACGTGTCGCCTGAGTTTTTGAGTTTGCTAGAGGCAACGGTTCTGGCAGCTGGCAAGTACGTCGTCCCTTCCGATGATTTGCGGCCGCACACGCTCGAGGCTGCTCGTGAAATCGATTCGGATCGAGAACAGTCTTCCAAGTTGGTTAAGTACGCGGTGGTGTTCGCGATTTGCGGCTGCTTAGGACTTTCGCTGGCTGATCGGTTGTCTCCATGGCGTGAGAAATTCTCAGGCAAAACCTCATTGCAGATTCAAGAGAGGGCTCTTTTGAAAAACATGGGGCCAGATTGGGGCCTGCTGGAAGTATTTCAAGAGCGACAGAAACAGGCATCGCAATCTCGCACCCCCCCTCAGCTCATCGAAGAGAAAATAATCGAAGAATAGTCCAGTTCGATAGACAAACTTTCGTCTGCGGCGCATCCATGGGTCTGTTGAACGCGAACCGCTAAGCCGTTGCGTTCGAATCAATCGTTTGTCGGTTGGTTGCTGACGATTACTTTTCACCGCATGAAGTTTCCATGAGCATAATCTCGGAGGATAGTCCGAAACTGGACGACGTGCTCCTCTTCAATGACTATTTGTTGAAGCTTGCACAGGCGGGAGTTCCTATCGGACTCGACACCTCAGGCGACACAGAAGGGTTGCTGGAAAAACTCAGTAAGATCAACTCTCACTTTGCCATAGGGATAGCAGGGGGCAGCTCTGTTCGGCAAATGCTTGAAACGAGCCAGGAGTTGCCATCAACTTATCGCACATCATTGTCGACTTGGCTTTTTTGCGATCAATCGCCTGACGCGATCAAGTCGCTCAGCGATTGCGCTTCAGGACGTCGTGATATGCAAAAGCTGGTTGGATATTCCACGTTGCAGCCGCTGATTTTAGCCGTTTTAGTGTATATGGGGTTTCTCTTTTTGTTAGTGACACTTTGGCCGAAGATGCATGCATTGTCACAGCAAATCCGAGCAACACCGGGTTGGGGATTAAGCTTCTTAGCATTTGCAATGCAAACCATTCGGCTTTGGGCCGTTGCCGTGCCTCTCTTGATCCTCATCACGTTTTTGATATGGCGACGTCAACGTGCGCATTGGAGCTTCTCATGGCTACCCGGACGACGAGGCATTGCGGAATCGATTCAGAAGGCTAATTACCTGGATGGACTCGCGAACTTGATGGAGCATAACTATTCCGACTCGCAAGCAAGCAATGCGATCGGTTCGCGAGACATTGAGGCGGCAAAGGATTCACCTTTGATGCAATGGGCTTTGGGAGACGGAGTCGAAAGCACTGAACGAGCAAACGCACTTCACGCTTCCGCTGGCGTCTATCGTCGCCTGGCTCAGTCGCGTTCCGATCGACTGCGGACGCTATTCCCGATTTTCCTCGGCGCTTTCGTCGGTGGGGGGCTCGTGCTGTTTTATGGACTTAGCTTGTTTGTCCCGATGATCGAGATTCTCCTGTCGCTAACGTCCAGATAGAACCAAAGGAATCATACTATGTCCGCTGCTATCGAACGCCCGAACTATCTGCAATGCATCGATGATGCGTTGGAAAATAGATTCAAGCTAGCCTCTGCAATCGAGGCGCTCACCGCCGAAACCCATTCTCGATATCTCACTTCGGATGTCCAACAGCTGATCCAGTTACTCCGCAGCGATACAACGTCCGAGCAATTTGTAAACGACGCGAACAAGGCGGTTTGGTTGCCTATATTGCTTCGGGCAAGAGCGTCGTCTTCTTCGTCCACATCCTCCGGAGAGGAATTCAAGCTTCTGCTGAATAACTTAATTTCAGTAACCGAAGCGAGGAGAAACGCTTGGTCGCAATTCGCCTATCCTCTTGTGATGTTGGTGATATCGATCGCCTTTTTTGTATTGCTCGCAACAACCATCGTCCCAACCTTTCAAAAGATGTTCCTAGAATTCGCACTAAAGCTGCCAGCGGCAACGAAACTGTTGATGGATGTAAGTACCTATCTGCGTACACACCCGGTGCTATCTAGCCTTTGGTTGATCGGTTTAGTGGTCGTCGTGATCGTGATCCGTCAAGCTTCCCAGTGGGTGGTACGTCACGTAGAGGGTTTCACTTTTCTTGGAGTGTTTCTTTCGGGCAATACCGGAAGCGTCCGAGCCATGGGACGCTTCACCGCGACATTGGCCGAGTTGCTTCAAGTGGGGGCTCCGCTTGCCGCAGCGATCGCGATCGCGGGTCGAGCTAGCCAGAACCCTCGGTTTGCAAGAACATCTGCAATTCTCTCAAACGAAGTCGGGTTGACCGCGTCAATACCTTTGGGTTCTACCGTTGTACAGAACTTCCCTGCTCTCGTTATTCGCGGGTTAACAGCCGGGCCAAACGCTTCCCCATCGATCCCTTTGCTTCGCCAACTTTCTTCGAACTACTTCGAAAGAGTCAGACAACGCTTCGAGTGGTCCGAAGGGCTCTTTGCTCCGATGACCATAGTTCTCATTGGACTGTTTGTCGGTTTCACAGTGATATCCCTTTTTATGCCGTTGATCTCATTGATCACTGCCCTCTCCTAACCATTTCTCTCCTAACCATTGAAGATCATGCTTGAAAAATGGTTTCCAAGTATCGTTGCGTTCCTCCGTTTTCTGAAAAGCAGCGGGGGACCTTCTGCACCGCTTTATAGCAGAGTTGGGCCGAAGTGGTATTTATCCACTTGGTGGCCGAGCGAATCGCTGGTTTCAATGCAATATTCGTTTCTGTGCCTGCTTGCAGTCGCCCATGCAGAGCGGTTGGAGATTAAGCCGCTTGTGGCTGCTTTCGCCGACGAACACCGAGGAACGTATCGACGGCGGCTCCGGCTGTTGGCGCGAAGAATGGGCAGCAATGCGACGCTCCTAACCGCCTTGGAGAAAACTCCGGACGCTCTGAACGACAATACGGTCTTGGCCATTCGATTCGGCAGTCAGTCAGGCACACTGGCCAAAACCTATGAACAGTTGATGGAAGACGCTAGGCCTCGCATTCGGCCCGCTTTAACCAGCCAGGGCAATTCTCGAGGTTATTGGTTCATCGTTGGGGCATGCATTTTTCTGCTATTCCAAAGCATCATGTTCTTTATCGCTCCTACGATGAAGAAAATCTCCAGCGAGTTTGAGATGCAATTGCCGACACCCATGCGAGCGTTGTACATCACCAACGAATTTGCGCTTGTTTACTTCGTGCCGATTGCCCTCAGTGTTTGTGCGCTTGCCTGGGTGTTTCGGTCCTCTAGCCTGAGGCGGTTCTTCCGGAGACAGATCGGAGATCGCATCTTTCGCGACAATTCTCTTACCCTTTCCTCGCAGTTGTTTCGCATGCTTGCCATAGCGGTCGAGATGGGACGCCCTCTACCTGGGGCGCTCTCTACACTTGCCAAGTACCACTTCGACAAAGGTACTCGCCAGAAACTGCTCATCGCAAGAAACGAAGTCGAACAAGGAATACCGCCTTGGAACAGTTTGGTCGAGGCAAAGATTATCACCCCAAATGAGTACCAAGCCCTAAGTGGAGCGGCAAACAACCGAGTGCAATCCTGGACGTTACGAAAAAT
Organism: Pirellulales bacterium; assembly: GCA_038223525.1. Classification (GTDB taxonomy): domain Bacteria; phylum Planctomycetota; class Planctomycetia; order Pirellulales; family Pirellulaceae; genus JBKCUI01. The sequence goes on along the minus strand of JBBRGW010000075.1, from coordinate 2,792 downwards.
GGCAACGATCAAGCAAGAAACGATTCAATCTCACTCCGATGTCCGTATGACATTTGTCCATCCCGTAGTCATCCTTGTTTTCGCAGCGATCCTGCTATGGATTTGCTACTCCTTCTTTAGCTTCATCACCAACCTGATCCAACAGTTAGCGAGATAAGTTGAAACTATGAATCAAAAGAAATCGAAATTGCGACGTGGCCTTAGCCTAACGGAAGTCGTCGTCGCAGCCACGCTAGTCCTAAGCATGATAGGCCTATTGACTCCTCTCACCGTTCGAGTTGGACGCGTTTGGCAAAACACTCGGCAATATCGTTTGGCTAGCAACGAACTTGCCAATCAAATGGAAATGCTAACTTCGCTAGATAAAGCAAATTGCGAAGCGGCGTTGCTGAATCTCAAAACGTCCGAAATCGTTGCCGAGTCCTTGTCAGAAGCGATGTTGCATGGAGAGCTAGTCAGCGACCAAGATGGAACGCGGTTAATCTTGAAATTGGATTGGGATCGCGGATCAAATTCGATTCCGCTGTCATTGGTGGGTTGGCTGGATACCGATCCAGCGGCCAGCGAAACTTCTGTGCCGAATGCGTCTCATTTAAATCAAACGGATAAAAACCTCTTAGTCAAAAACGGACAGCATCCAAGATGAAACACAAAGGATCGACACTCATCGAACTGGTTATGAGTATGTCCGCAGGCAGTGCGGTCATGCTGCTTGCGATCACGCTGGTCCACCAAACCATGTTGGTGACCGAGATCTCCAAACACCGTTCGGACAATAGCCGTACCTTGGATCAACTTGCTCAGATCTTTCGCAGCGACATCCATTTGGCGTCTGACGTGACCGCCGTGGATGACACATCGCTTACCATCGAATGTTTCGATGGATCGACAGCTAGTTATACGGCAATCGACCACGCGGTCGTTCGTAAACGAAAAAACGGCAGCGAAGGAGATTCGTTCGAACGCTATGTGCTCGACGGAACTGCGACTGCGAGTTTTCAATTGCTGCCTAATCCAAAGCGTGCAACGCTCATCACTGTCAGTGAAACCGGCACTATGGAAAGGCCGACAAAACCTGAATTGGTGATCGTATCAGTGATTGGGCGTTGGAAGTCACTCGAGCAGAAGTCAGCGGTGGCACCATGAATTGCATCGTCCAAAATTCAAAAGCTCGAAAGGGTACTGTTCTGGTATGCGTCTTGGCCTGCTTAGGAATCGTGATTGCTATGGTGATGAGCACCGTTCAATCGGCGCTTCGCGGTCGCAACGTAGTTCGTATGCAACAACAACTGCTTCAGACCGAACTCCTTTGCGAAGCGGGAGTGAAAAGAGCGGCGCAACAATTAAGTAAGTCGAGTGCATACCGCGGCGAGAAATGGGTTCCGAAATCTAGTATCGCCTCGTTCGAATTTGCCGTGATCGAGATCAAACTTGAGCCTTCTCCGGAGGGTAATAAATCTTTGCGTGCAGAAGTGATAGCGTCGTTGGCTTCTTCAGCCAATAGCAATGACCGTATGCAACGCAGTCATACATTTGCAATTGAATTACTTTCCACAGCCTCGGAGCAAGAATAATGAACGTTTCTTTTCATCGCCCAGCCAAATCAAAGGAGCATTTTATGCGCATCCATCACTGTATCGAATCGCGAACATTCCGTGTCGAAAATACCGCTACGAGTAAAAAGCATGCTTTCACTTTAGTGGAGCTTCTCGTTGTGATCGCGATCATTGGAATTCTCGTCGGCTTACTTTTGCCCGCCGTTCAAGCGGCACGCGAGGCCGCGCGTCGATGCCAATGCTCCAACAATATAGCGCAGCTAGCGCTCGCGATTCATACGCACGAATTCAACTCAGAACGATTGCCATCGGGGGTCGTCAATGCAACTGGCCCGATTCGCAACGAACCGATCGGCCAACACGTCAGTTGGATCGTTCAGATCTTACCACAGATCGAGCAAGTAAATCTCTTCAACCACTTTGATCAGGAAGCAGGTGCGTATGCCGATACGAATCGAAAGGTTCGGATGTCGAGAGTCCCTACATTCATGTGCCCCTCCTCACCGTACAATCCGGTAGAGGAAGACAAATCACCGGGTATTAGCAATTACGCGGGTTGCCACAACGACTCGGAAGCTCCTATCGACGCGACCAACAACGGAGTCTTGTTCCTGAACAGTCGACTTCGGTTTAGTCAAATACAAGATGGTTCTTCTCAGACGATTCTATTGGGAGAGACTCTTTCTAGCAAAGAAGACCTCGGTTGGGTATCAGGGACCCGTGCGACGCTTCGAGGCAGTTGGTTTCAGAAACTTTCGAACGTCACTTCGATCCCAGCGGTAGTGCAAACCGAAGAGAATCCTGGTTCATTGTTCGTAGGTGGCTTCGGTAGTTATCACACGGGGGGCGCCAACTTCGCGATGGCAGATGGTTCCGTTCGGTTCCTTTCTATGTCCATCATGGAAGGCCTACTCAAACAACTTGGCAATCGGTCCGACGGTGAGATTCTGTTAGGCGAATACTAAATACGTGTGCATTTGTCTTTAGGGATAATTTGCCGCTTGGGCGTTAGCCTGGGCTATTAAACATTTGGTATTGACACGATTTGGCTTTGCGCAGCTTTTGTTCCGTGAAAGACCCCGGCGGCCTCGTGCCGCCCGGTGAACGAGGTTCGTAGGCTAGAAAAAAGACCGACTGTTTCGAAGACCCCCGTGACAAACGCGTCACGGGTGAATCAGGTTCATTTGCTAACGAACCTTGCGTTCCAGTCGGACAAGCCGACTGGGGACGCGAGAA
>JBBRGW010000074.1:0-11952 GCA_038223525.1 Pirellulales bacterium | reverse complement strand
TCCGCTCCCACTGTAGCTCTGAAAGCAAATTATCAAAAGCCGCATTGCCGGTCGCAACACCCGCTTCCAAGAGCAACTCGGAATCGGTGTTCATGATCGGTTGCATGCCGCTACCCGCTTGATCGGTGTCGCTTTGGCATAACGCATGGTGCTGAGTTCTCGCCACCGCAACGGCCCCGTGAACCCTTGCTCCAAGCCCCGGCATTTTCTGCTGAAAATAGTTTCGATTGCCTAACAGCCATGCGCAACTGCCGGACCCAATTGTGAGCGATGCAAACGCGGGTTTGATCGATTGGCGAGTGAGGTTTGGATCCGCAATCAATTGATGGATCGTGGCCTCCAGCAGACCGCGGCAGTCCTCTGTTCCTACGACAAGGCCCGCTCGGATGACTCCGCTTTCGATCAACTGTGCGATTTGAACCGCGCCGTTCATTACCCCCAAGCAGGCATTCGAAACATCGTAGACCCAGGCGTCCTCTGGCAGACCTGTCAAATGATGGACTCGACAAGCGGTAGCGGGTTCTAGGTACTCACGGCAGACGCTTGCATGGATGAGGCATTGCACATCGGACGGCGAAACGCCGGCTGCAACGAGCGCTCGTCGGCAACTCTCCGCGCTCATATCGCTTATTCGGGTTTTGGGCTGCCAAAGTCGGCGTTCTCGGATGCCGCTCATCCCCTCAAGCCTTCCTTGCGGCAGTTTGAGACGCTGATAAACCGAATCCAGTTGCGACTCGATATCCACGGAGCTGATCACTAACGGCGGCAGGACATAGCCTACGGAAAGCAACGATACATTTTGGAAGCGCATTGGGGTCGTTTTCTTGCGGGTAGGTCTATTTGCGTCGGTCGCTCAATTCGTGAACCATGTCGACCAACGCGATGACATTGTCGACTGGGGTTCCAGGCAAGATTCCGTGTCCCAAATTAAAAATATGCCCCGGTCTGCTTGAAGCTTGCGAAAGCACATAGTGCACTTGATCCCGAATCGTCTCCAGATCCGAAAACAAAACAATCGGATCCAAGTTTCCTTGGACAGCGCGATCGTTTCCAGCCATGTCCCAACCCACATCCAACGGCACGCGCCAGTCCAAGCCGACTACGGTTCGGTTGTCACCTCGCAGCAGCGACGTCAACATGGGGTTGCCGGTGGCAAAATTGATGACCGGCACACCGGGCACAATGGACTCCAAGAGAACGTGCATATGAGGCAGAATACGGGTCCGGTATTCGTTAGGTGAAAGGCAACCGGCCCAGGAATCGAACAGTTGAACACACTGGGCTCCGGCAGCGATTTGTGAGTTTAAGTACAGAGCAATCGATTCAACCAACTTGCTCATCAGCACTTTCCACGCGGAGGGGTCTGAGTACATAAGCGTTTTCGTATGGATGTAGTTTCGTGAGCCTCCACCTTCGATCATGTAACTGGCCAACGTAAAAGGGGAGCCCGAAAAGCCAATCACCGGTATTTTTTCAGGGAGGCTTCGTCGCGTTGCAGTGACGGTGTCGGCGACGAACTGCAATGCCTCCATGCTCTCGAGCGGTTTCACTCGATCGACATCTTTGGGGGTTCGAATGGGGTTGTGGATCACCGGTCCATCGCCAGCGGTGAATTCCAAGTGAAAGCCCATAGGCTCCAAAATCGGCAACAGGTCCGAGAAGATGATGGCCGCATCGACGCCAAGTTTTTCAACGGCGGTGACCATGACTTCGGCGCACAACGATGAGTTCTTGCACAGTTCGAGGAAAGATACCTTTTCGCGGACGGCTCGGTACTCGGCCATGTAACGTCCAGCCTGCCGCATCAGCCAAACCGGTGTGACATCGGTTTCTTGCCGAAAACAAGCTTTCATAAACGGGTTGTCATGGTATGGGTTGGATAAGGCACCAGGCATGTTTTGGTCTTTCAGCGAGAGATCGCTTCTGGAGTTTCCGATCGGCAGCCCGGTGATGCCAGTGAAGCGCTTGGCTTTGAGAATGCGAGGGCTCTTTTCCGCAGAGGCTTGAACGAGATGCCCCATCTTGGAATGTTCGGGTTCCAGATCGATTGGGATTTCCAGGTGTTGCAACATTTCAGAAGTGGTAGGACCAATCGAGGCTACGACCATACTTCGCAGTGCTAGTCGCAGAGCCGCTTCGCAGCCCAGTTGGTTGGCGATTCGCAGCAAGTTGACCGCTTGGTGGGCGCTGGTGAAAAGCAAACAATCGCGGTCTCCGCGGACGATGGCTTGGACATTCTCGATGAGCGGAGCAGTGTCTTCTGGCAGGTCCCATTGATAAACTTTGACCGTCGTTACTTTTGCTCCTCGAGCCTCGAGACCGGCCACAAGGGAATGATTGGTGATGCCGTACTCTTGCAGTCCGACTTCGACATTCGATACCGGTACATGGATGTCAATCGTCTGGAGAACTTCTCGCCAAGTGTTGGGTTCTGGTGCTCGGTGTGTCGGTTGCAAACCGAATTCTCGCATGGCAGCGACGGGCTTGGGACCGCGCGCGACCGTCGGAATGTCTGAGAGTGAATCCAGGAATCGTTGCTTGTCAACATGAGGTTCGATGGCGGCTATCAATTGCTTAAAGCCGACTCCGGTCAAGAAGATGACAGCACCGATATCACCCGTCATGACGCGGTAAGCGAACTCGACAGCCTCTTTGTTTTTATCGATGGGGACTTCTCGCATCGATGGACTGACGAATGGAATACCACCAAATCGTTCAATCAATCTTGCGAAGTCATCGCGTCGGCGGCTCTCGAGGGCCGCTACACGCAGTCCGCCAAAGGAAGGACTGAGAGAAGGGGCGGATGGATTCGGTTTGGATTCGTCGGACATAGATCTTGCGTTCGTGTTACTTCAGTACTTCAGTGGCTGCGGCTGTATCGAGAAACCACCAGAGTCTCCCAAGCTTGGGTTCTATTAATTGGGCTGGGTATTCATCGGGATGGCGTGGCCCGTGCAATACGACATCGACCGCAGGACGCTTCGAAGGCCCACAAACGAGGAACGCAATGTTGCGAGCGGCGTTGATCATAGGGGCAGTCAATGTCAATCGATAGGCAGAGAACTTGGGCACAAAGTTAGCCACAAAGAGTCGGCGCGATTCGTTGAGCGCTTCGGTCTCGGGGAAGAGCGATGCGGTGTGTGCGTCGTCTCCTAATCCGAGAAGGACGATGTCGATTGCCGGTGCATCGCTGTCTTTATCTTCGCTGTCGTCGAGAAGCGTAGCCTTTAATAGTTTCTCATAGTCCGCAGCGGCCCGTTCTGGCGCGTTTACTTTGATAGCAACAGGCAACACATGAGGCACGGTTTTGGGAGCAGCGATCGGGTCTAGTCTGTCGAGCCACGCTTCTCTTACCATTCGATAGTTGCTGTCGACATGTTCGTGGGGCACATTGCGTTCATCCCCCATGATTAGCGTGACAAGCGACCAATCCACGCTTTTGGTCTCGTTTTCGGCGATGAGTTGATACAGGCGTTTTGGGGTGGAGCCCCCAGACAATGCGATACTGCATGAGCCTCGCGCTGCAATGCACTCTTGGATCGTCTCAATCAACCATTCGGTTGCCGCAATGGCAACCTCTTCGGCATTTGGTTTCACGACGGTTTGATGGTACATGTTCTATTCTTTAAAAGCTTTTTGAAGCGGACAAAGGGCTGCGTTGACAGTATGTCCGCGGCGATAGTCTTCGAGCAACTGTCTGGACTGTTCTGCTAACATTCTACGCACTTCGCGTCTCTCCCCTTTGACTCTAGGGATTTTCAGATTGTCGTAGGCCGTGGTTTGGTGCCTCATCCACGCGATGACGGCCGATTCCGCCCGTTTCTCGATCGGAATCCGTTCGGTTCGTGCAACGGTACCGCTTCCAACGGGGGTCGCATGCAACGTCACGGCGATAGCAAGTTTTTTTGCTAAAGCATCATAACGCGAAGCAAAGTTCAAAAAATCCAGAACCGCAGCCCCAAAATCCTCGACATAAACGGCTTGTTTCTTATCCCTTCGATCGGCATCCGCGACTTTTCGTTTCGCATAAGCCTCCGTCGAGCGCTCTTGCTCCAAGCCAACTTTCATGGAAAGGATAGTTTCCTTTGGGGCCCAAACGCCTTTTGAAAACGTTCTGCGACCTTTCTTTTCTTGGACCGTCCAGGTTGGACCGGCCGCTTTAACTCTTCGTGTGAGCCCGGCATCACCCGGTGGCAATAGCTCCCATCCTGCGGGAATTGAAAGGATCTTTCCGTCGTCGGTGCGTACGGTATTGTCTCGTGGGCCGGGTGAAACCACCCGTGTTGAGATCGTCATTGAGCTTTATTTTGGTGTGCTTGCTCTCCTGAGCAACGAATCTGTCATTGATGCTGGGAGGATTTTAGCACGAATCCCCGAAACGATTAGTCCAGTTTCCTCTGCCCAGACACCTTCGGCTAGCCTTTAAACGATTAAATCAACAGCCTCCGTTTGCAAAGCCATGTACAATAGCGACCCCGGTCGAAGCGAATGACTTCGTTTCGGATTCCAGCAGGTGTGCAATCGAATGAGCGAATCGAAATCAATCGGAAAGCAAAAACAGGATGACGTAGATGTCTGCGCTGGGTACCTTAAAGCACTCGGAGACACCCATCGGTTTCAAATCATTAAAGCCCTGCAAACAAGTCCATTGACCGTTACGGATTTGTCTTTGCTTCTCGATTGCGAGATGGCGAATGTTTCACATCATCTGAGAGTCTTGTTTCATGCTGGGCTGGTTTCGACAGAACGAGACGGCAAATTCATTTACTACCAAATCAATCGCAATGTAGTAAGGAACAAATCTATTTCCAAGGCGTTAGATTTTGGCTGCTGCAAACTCGAAATGCATGCGCAGGACTGAGCTTATAAGATCCTTTTGGGTGGCACGATCACCGAGGATGCGAGCAGACCTCCGACCAGTGACATGGCGACAAGAACCATTCCGAAAGCAAAATCGACCCCTTCGATGGTTTCTCGATTCAGAAGCGCTGACAGCGATCGATAACCCAGCGAGCCGGGCACTAGCAGAATCATCCCGGGAGCCAATGGGACCATGGCTGGTCGGTCGCGGAGTCGAGCATAAAGATTGCTGCCGCAACCCACAACCAAGGATCCCAAAAATGAGCCGACCTCGACACCAAAGCGATCGCCGAATCCCTTTGCCGTAAAGTATCCTGCTAAGCTCACGGCAAAGACGATCCCCCAACGCGAGACCCGCACTCGAAAGAGAATCGCAAACGCAGCAGGCGCAAAGACCACCGCAATCCAGCCGACGATCCAATGGACCGGCACCAGCGTCATTGGAATGGATCGCCATGGGCTTGCGATCTTCCAAGCGATAGCTACACCTAAAAAAAGTGTAAGCAGCGTGGCGCTCGCACCCGCTAAGCGAGCAACACCTGCTGAAAGATGGCCAACCGCCAATTCCGTCAGCGCCGTCGTAATCGTAAAGCCTGGCAGCAGAATGATCAAAGCAGAAAGGGTCACAAGCCGATCGTCCATGGGATGGAACCAATGCGCCGCCCCAAGTGAGCAAATCGCAGCGAAGAAACCAGCAACTGGAAAAATCAAGCCTTGCTCCCAACCAAGTCGACTTTGCAAAAGCTCTAGCCCTGCGATCGCTAGACCGATTATGCCGGCAAAACCAACTTCGATCCATCCACCACCAAAGAATACGGCGATGGAAGCGCATGCCAAACCACAAACCAAGGCAGTGAACCAAGACGTAAAAGGTGGACAAGCAGACGCAGCAAACTCCATACGTCTGGATGCCTCAGCGATATCGATTTCGCCAGCCTCGAGTCGCTCGAGGATGTCATCAAATCGGATGAGTTTATCGGCATCGATGGAGCCGGAGTCGACACGGCGCAGATAAGTGCGTTCGTTCTCGCCCTTGCCCATGGATGCTACCAAGGCGGTTGGCGTGTACAGCACGACGCACTTTACATCCAATGTGCGAGCTACCTTAGTCATCACGCGTTCGAGTCGGTGTGACGGTGTTCCGTGCTTATGCAATAGTTCGGCAACGCGCATTAAGAATTCGTGCGTTGCATAATCGGAGTTGGGTGCCATCGAAGATCAGCGTAGCTTTTGAAGCTGCATGAATTTGATGAACTTTTCGTCGACCTTGCTCAGGTCCTCGCCGAAGCATTCTCGAAAGAGTTCAATACGATCTTTGGGTGCGGATCGAGTGCCTGGTGGATTGCTCCGGATCGCTGCCAAATACTTCACGAACTCCTTCGGCTTGCTCTTGATCAAGTAAAAGGTGAGTCCCCATGCCTCTGCATAGGTGGATGCCATGGTCTCACCATTTCGCAAGCGGTTGTCATCCAAGAGAAGCTGCTCTAAGGAGTCTTTTTTCCGTTCGGGTAAATAGTTTGCAAGATTCACGAAGTTATGTTTGTTTAACTTGCCAATCCCACCCCAACCGTTTTGGCTGGTCAGGTCTGGAGATTCAAAAAAGGTTGCGAGCCCTTCACTAAGCCAGAGCGGATTGTCTCCCAATCGGACTTGAAGACCGCTGTTGAAAGAGATCTGGTGGCACGCTTCGTGCAGGATCGTCGCGATGGTTCGCTCTGCTTCAGGTCGCGAAACGATTTGATTGATCAATTCCGTACGCGACTGCGCTTTGGGGGCGTTTAACGCTTGAATGCCCGTGAGATCATACGAGGCCAATCGGTTAGTCGATTGATGGTAGTATCCGATGGTGTTCTGCGCACCGGCAAATTCTTTGCTGGCATAATCGATGTAATCTTTTTGGTTTTCGAAGACGACGGCGACCATCGGGAATCGAGGCGATGTAAGTTCAACCCCTCGATCTTTCCAGAATCGATAGAAGCCTTTGAAAAGCTTTTCGTAGAGGTCTGCGTTCAATCGGGCGTAGACTTCGGAAGTGTTGTAACAAATGACAAAGTGATCCGTCGCAATAGACTTCGATCCCGGGGGCATCATCGCAAGAACTTTGCTTGCAAGTTCTTTCGCGGAGGTAGGGGGCAAACTCGTCTGCAACTCCTCGACTCGCTTTAAGTCAGCAGGTGCCACCGCGGTGAGTTGTCCATCTGAATCGAGAACCAAATGCCCCAGATTGGCGTCCAACGCAACCAATTCTCCGGTCACTATGCGGAGTTGTTTATGCTCTTCGAAGGTAACTCGAACGACGCTCTTTGGTGCAGAGTGTACTGTTTGTGCCGCGTGTACTGGTTGTGCCGCTTTCTCTTGTGACTGAGTCGGAGTGGCAGTCAAAGCGAAAAGAAGCAGGCAATTTAGTGTCATACAGAAAAGCGTCGCCGCTCTAAACATCGTCTTTGGTGTTTTCGACCGGTTTGCTTCGAAAAACAGCCACCACATCTTCAACGGGCAGCACGTAGAGTTGATTGTCTGGCTCAAAATCGACCGGAATCGCGTTTTTGGGATGGAAGAGGATTTTGTCGTACTGACGCAGTGGGACATTCTCATCATGCTCCACTTGGCGGCTGATGGTAACGATTCGACCAGTAATTGTCGGGATTTCGGATGCATCCGGGAGCGCAATCCCACCCCTGGTTTCCCGTTTGGGCTCATCCTTTCGGACTAAAATCCTTGCGCCGATGGGTTCTATATAGTCAAACTGAGGTGATTTCTTTGCCATCCACAAAGCATAGGCGACGAGAACGAAACGGCAAGTACATTTGCACTTGCATTGAGGGGCAAATTCGTCATACTCCTGGGCTTCCAAAAGAATTTAACGGGCCGGCCTCGGCCCGTCGACACACCGAATAATTGAAGCAGCGGAACGCAGCAGTAATGATTGAAACGATTGAAGTGGCCAAGCGAGACGTACTCGGATCAAGAGCCATGATTAAGATTCGCGAAAAAGGCCATATCCCTGCCATTCTTTACGGACACGGCGAAGCCAATGTTTGTCTGACTGTATCGTTGGATACCGTGAATAGCCTGATCAAACACGGAACCAAATTGGTGACGCTGACCGGAGGCGTTGCGGAAACAGCTTTGCTTCGATCCGTGCAGTGGAGCAGCATGGGCGACCAAATTATTCACGTCGATTTCGCACGCGTTTCTCAATCGGAAGACGTCGAAGTCGTTTTGCCAGTCCGGTTGCATGGCGAAATCAAGGGTGGTCAGTTGCGATTCATGACGCACGAAATCACGGTTCGCTGCTCCGCGATGAAGATTCCCGAGTATTTGGTATGTGAAATTGCTGAAATGCGGATTGGGCAGTCGATTCACGTAAGCGAACTGACTCTTCCTGAGGGAGCAACAGCCGTGACGCCGGGTTCGGTCGTCATTGTTCAAGTTGCTACGGTCGCGGGTGAAGCTGCGGCGGACGGAGTAGATGGATCGGTTGAGCCGGAATTGATCCGCAAGGAAAAAGCGGCTGACGCTGCCTCGTAATGAGCGGCTTTAGTCCCCTCGGTGACACCATCGTCGGTGCCGGTATGGCGATGGTTGTTGGGCTTGGGAATCCAGGTGTTAAGTATGAGAAGACCCGGCACAACATTGGTTTCGATTGCCTCAATGGTTTGCTTGAAAAGATGGGTTCCCCCAGCGTTCAAGCCAAATTTGAAGGGCAGTTTACCAAAGGTCGATTGGGGCAACGGGATGTTTGCTTGGTTTGGCCGTTAACGTTTATGAATTGCAGTGGACGTTGCGTTTCGCAGTTCGCTCGATTCTACAAAATAGAAACAAAAAATATTTTAGTGATTTGCGATGACTTGAGTTTGCCGCTTGGTAAACTCAGGGTCCGCAAATCGGGGTCAAGTGGTGGTCAGAAGGGGCTTAATGACATAATTCAATCCCTCGGGACTCAAGAGGTTCCTCGGTTGAGGATCGGAATCGATCCGACACCCGAGCATTGGGAGACATCGGATTATGTGTTGAGCAAATTCTCGACCGCCGAACGCGCTGTTGTTGACGACGGGATTACAAACGCCGTAAACGCAACAGTGATTTGGCTTAGCGATGGTATCGACGCAGCGATGAACGGCTTCAATCGCGATTCACCACAGCCTAAGAAAAAATAGAAGTAGACATTTCCACCCAGGTTCATTCATCACCAGTATTTGGATCAGTTTTCAGGAGTTCATACGTTGGTTACCGGAATTTACGAGTGCTTGTTCCTTTTCGACAGCAATCACTACGCACGCGATGCAAGCGGTGTTGCGAGTTCGGTCGAGTCCATGATTGGCGATGTTGGCGGGGAAATTTTGGTCACCCGCCTATGGGCCGAACAGAGATTGGCTTACCCGATCAAAGGCCACCAAAAGGGCACGTATTGGCTTACGTATTTCAAGTTGGATACGTCCAAGCTAAAGGAATTGAATCGAGCCTGCCAGCTTAAGGAAAGCTTGCTCCGATTCATGTTCACCCGAATCGATCCCCGCCTCATTGATGCCTTGGTCGCTCACGCCCAAGAAAAAGTCGTGGTGCCTATCGATATCGTTCTAGAAAAACAAGCGGTTAGTGTCGGCGTGGGTGTCGACGATGAAGAAGATCTTGAAACTGACGACGAATAGGAAGTTCGCGGGCAGCTCAATCGTTTCCTAAAGGTCGAGGGTCCATCATGGCAAGCTACAATCGAGTTATTCTGCTTGGCAACTTAGTACGAGATATTGAACTGCGGTACACCACCAGTCGAATGGCGGTTTGCCAGAATGCGATCGCAGTCAATGATCGTCGCAAGAATGCCAGCGGTGAATGGATTGATGAAACATCATTCGTCGATGTTACTTTTTTCGGAAGAACGGCTGAGATTGTCAGCGAATACTTAGGAAAAGGATCACCGATCTTCGTCGAAGGACGACTAAAACAAGATACCTGGGAAAAAGACGGACAGAAGCGAAGCAAGCTTTATGTGATCGTCGACCGCATGCAATTGCTCGGTGGACGAAACGAAGGCAAAAACGGCGAGGCTAGACCTCAAGCTAAAACGAGTAGCGCGGGAAGCACACGATTTGTGGACTCCGCACACGAAGGGCCTGGAGCCATGCATTCTGGAGGAAATTCCGAAATGCACGTTTCTGAGGTCGGGGACGATGTCTACATCAACGAAGACATGCCCTTTTAATAGTAAACCATCACCATCTCACACGATGATTTTTTTCGGATCGAAGTTATGAAAACGGAACCTACCAAAAAGAAGCGAGTCCCTCAGTACCCACGTTTGCCCAAGGGACCTAACGGCGGCATCCAATTGATGCTGATCCAGAATGTGGAATACCTGGGCAAATCGGGACAAGTTGTCGAGGTGAAGCCTGGCTACGCGAATAACTTTTTGATCCCCGAAGGCTTGGCCATCGTTGCAACCGATCACCACAAACGAATGGTGGAAAAACACCGAGCCAAGCTGCTCGATATCGAAAAGCAACGGCTTGCTTCGCTCCGCACACTTGCTGACCAGCTCTCCAAGCAGTCGATCAATGTCGAAGCTAACGCGAACGACGAAGGGCACTTGTACGGTAGCGTAGGAGCCACTGAAATCGTTGCAGCACTCAAAGCCAACGGCTTCCAAATCTCCGCCGACCAAGTCAAATTGGAAGGTGTGCTCAAGGAACTCGGACTGTACACAGTCAAGATCCAAATGCACCAAGAGATTGCAACCGAACTTAAGGTTTGGGTCGTTCCAACTGCAGCACATTAAAGCATGCTGCCTGCCGAAGAGTTTATCGAACAAGCTTATCTTTTTCGAGTTCTCGCGGAACGTTTAGTTCAAAGCATGACGCTCCAAGATCTCTTGGAGCAATGCCAATTCGAAGTGCTCGCGTCCACCAAACTGCCCATGGCAATTGGTTTTCTCTGTACCGAGCTAAAGCACTGCGGGATCCTCGCAGATGGGATGAAGCGGTTGGGGCACTACTTCACCCCCTTTCAAACCTTCATCGTCGAACAATCCGAACTCGACACCGGCCGATTTGATTTTCAGACGGCGCTTCTAGTTCTTCGGTTTGAAGCGGAGTACCGGGCAAAATCCGACAACCGACAAGGATTCTTCTTCTACCAGTTTGAAGTTCTCTGCCGCAACCGACTGAATTACGACCAAGGGCTAAAGGCGATGAGTGAAGACCCACTCTATTCCAAAGAATGGAAGGAATGGATTCTGATTGTTCGCAAGCAGTTGGGGATTGTCGACATTGCTGACTTGATTTACGGGAGAAGTGAGGAGTTCGTGCACTATCGCAAACGCCATCTGGGGGAGGACGCGGAAGCCGAGTATCCGATCTTGTTTGGTGAACGAGAAGGGAAAATTGCGTTTGCAAACCGACGCAAGGAACCTTTGTTCCTGTTCGCAGCGATGCATCGTCACCTCGGATATCCCGCAGTTCCTCGACGGCAAATTCAAGACACGACCATTGAAATGATTCCACAAATGCATCGGCGCATCGAAAGACTCGAGCAACGGCTCAAGTTCTTAGAAGAAGAGCAGCGGCAGGGAATCGACATCACCAAATTCTATGGTGGCCAAAACAAGAAGCCACCCATCAACTTGGACGGCCTCGACGATTTGCTTTAACTAAGCAGCTCTGCACAAGTTTCTTCGTCTAATTCACGTAGCAGCGTCTCTCCGAGACGCTGATTTTTGCGAGTCTCGGAGAGACTCGCCTACGTGTTTTCCCCACTTACTTGTGCAGAGCTGCTTAGTAGGTCACTCTTGCCGAGAGTGACTGCGGCGTTACCTGCGGTTTGCGTCTATTGGATTTAGTTTGGGACCATTGTCTCGAACGACTTACCGGACGGGACACTGGTCCCATCCTACGGACCGACCTACCTTACTTCTCGCACTTCCACTGCATCGATGGTGTCTGCCGACGAGGAGGATGGGGTTTGACTCGGTGAAAACGGGGTAGCGGAACGCCCCATTTGCGATGCTACGTTGGCGATGCGATCCTTTAGCAATTCGGTCGTGCAGGTTAGGAAAACCATAACTGCGATGATGAACAGAGGCAGGCTTAAGAAGTA
>JBBRGW010000073.1:0-11998 GCA_038223525.1 Pirellulales bacterium | reverse complement strand
CACGGAAACCCCTATAAATAAAGGAAATTCCCCAAGCCAAGAATCCTAAGTGGACCGCTTCCAATTCGCGTTCACCCCAACTCGGGAAAACGCAGCATAAAGCAAAAAACACGAAACTGCGCCATCGTACATCGCGGCTCGTCCGACTGGAACGCAAGGTTCGTTAGCTAATGAACCTGATTCACCCGTGACGCGTTTGTCACGGGGGTCTTCGAATCGGTCGGTTTTTTTTCTAGCCAACGAACCTCGTTCACCAGGCGGCACGAGGCCGCCGGGGTCTTTCACGGAACAAAACCTGCGCAAACCAAAATCGTGTCAATACCAGATTTTTAGCAGTCCAGGCTAAGCCGCAGAAACGCGAGTCGTTCGCGAAATCGCTTCAGACGCGATACGAGGCAGGCAAAGTGGCAGATCTTGTTGAGAACACCCAGACGACGAGTATGGACCATTGAAGTTTAATGTGATTGGACGCTTCGCCAGCATGTCCGATCCTTCAATACCAATCGTTCGCAAAGTGCTTGCAGAATCCAATGTCCGATTGCACCTAGATCATGACCAGTCGGGCTTAGTTGATGAGATTCGACAAACCGGAAAACTCAGAGCCAATCGCGCCTAATCCAAGAGCCGTCGTGCAGCGCAATTTATTTCGCTGGCGTGGTTGCCGTATCGGGCACCTCACCCGACGAATCAACAGGTGACTCTGCTGGTGACTTTACTTTCAAGGGCGCTGGCGTAAGAATGAGCTTGTCTTTCTCGATGGATAAGCTCTCAAACTTCCGAAGAAACTCCGCCGACTTGGGATCTTTATAAGCGTCCTTGGCTAAATTCTCGCCCCGAATTCCGTCAAGAATTTGCGACGGAATCGGTTCGCCGTTGACCTCTGCCTCGTCGAGCGTCACGATCAAGACACCATTTTCCAAAGAGGCCTTCAAGGAAACGCGGCCATTGAAAAAGCGTCCTTTGCCTCCTGGAATCATGTCGACTGGTATGCTGGCTTGAGCCGACACCTCTCCCTCCTCAATGGTCACAAACAACTTACCATTGAAGTCCTTATTCGTTGTGATCAATGCATTGATTTCGTCCGCGGTCAAAACGAGCGGAGCCGGGGATTCATCGCGATCTAAGGCGACTTTGAACTCCTCGAGTTTTTTCTGAACCGCTTCCGCATCCTCTTTGGATGAATCAACTTTAGGGATCTCGGCCGGCTCTGCTGAAGTGTACTTTTTAATCTGCCCCATGTAGAAGCTATAACCCATATAGCCGACCACACCGGTGCCAATCACCATGATTAAGAAAACCGTTAGGCAGCCTCCTAGCAAACATCCCCATGGGAAACGTTTTTGTTGAACGAACTGGGGTTGGTTGATATCGCTCATGGGTTGCAACTGTTGCGTTAGGTAAGTCAGATCGCTAGAAGCGATTAATCTACCTTACGCAAAGACTTTTCTCTAGTCGGCAGATGCCCCGCACTTGTGCTTAGGTCCAAGTTAGTACCCAGCTAGCTTTCGAATCGTACCCACTCGATAACCAGGGTAACTGCTAACTGCATTCTCGCTCGCAATCAGACTGGTCCGTCCATAGCTCTTTACGGAGAAACTACCCGACTGGCCATAAGTAGAATAGTTGCCGAACGAGGCAGCGAAGTTGCCGCGTCCATAGCTGCTCAAAGAAACGCCCGACGTTTCATATCCAAATCCGTACGGGAAACTTGAATAGCCCGAAGAACAACTTGAACAAGAGCCGACTTGTCCCCCTGGCACAAGCTCAACTTCCCAAAGAGATGTTTCGCCACTTATGACTGCCAACGAAGCAGCGGATCGTTCGGCTGCCGCTACCTGCGCATTCAAGGCCTGGGTTTGCAGCTGTTGCAGTTGTGCTTGCAATTGATAGGTCCTCGCTTCGCGTTCTTGGGCCAATCTACCGCGATTCGATTCCTCGATTTCTGCTTGTCGCTTGTCCAACCAGGTTTGCCATTTTGGGTCCAATTCTTTGCGATGCTCCAGATCAAACAATACGAGCGGCTTGGTAGTCGATTTCCCATCGCTATCCACTTGAGTTACTTCATCATAGGTATACGTTCTAGTACTTCTTAACTTCCGAGCCCAATCGTTAAACTCTTTGTCCGTTGAAAAGGATACATTGTCGAACTCTTGGATCAACGCGATCTCTTTGCTGCTTTTTTGATGAAAATGATTGGCCACCACTTTGCCGTCGATCAGGATCTTTCCATTCTGTCGGCTAACGGAGAATTGATGGCGTTGAAATTTCACGATCGGTTCGGCATTCGAACTTATCGTCGCCTGTTGAATATTTTCTTGGGAGACCAAGTGGCTGCTGAGGGACGCAAAACCAAGAAGCACTAAACCTAGGAAAGAGTTGGAACTGCGATTCATAATTAGGACTCCGACGGCAATATTCGGCTTAAGGGAATCAACGCCTGCGCGTCGTACTGACCTTTAGACGAAGCGTTCTGCCGTCCCCTTACCAACAAACTAAAATAATTGCCGTCTAAGGCGATCGGCAGAATGAAAAGTACCGCACGATCGGACCAATATCCCGTCCGTTGAATGGTTCGGGACAATGGTCCCAAACTACGACTGGTATATCACAGCTTTCCGCTCGCCTAAGGACGTGAATAATAGGGAGCGGTTGTCCCTTTTTCTCGATGCACGGTTTCTATTCTTTTGCCTCGAGTCTCTTGAATGAGGATCGTAAATGGGTCGCCGTTGTAGCAAACTTCAGTGAAAAAAGTGAACATGGAAGAGTCGATGTTAACGAACATGGGCGCTAACTTTCCGGCAGTCGTCGTATAGCTAAAGCCACCGAGCACTTCGCTTCTCCCCTGTCCAGTCGTTTCGATCAATGTGCCCCCCCGTTCTGTTTTGTAGCCTAAAATCCATAAGTCACTCTGCTCATTAAGAATATGAGTCCCCTCGTTTTCCACATTGAGTTGCCTCGCCCAAACCTTTTGATTTTTCAGTTTGAGATCGTGCGTAACAAAGTCTTCAAAGAAGAGCTCGCCGTCCAGGGATCCGCTGAGCATGGTAAGGTCGCAATCCGAAACACTTCGAAAAACCAGCGTGCGCGCGGAGTCGACTTCAATCCCGCCATGAATCGCCGAAAAGTGTTCGATGGTCAATGGAGTCGACCCTCCAGCGAGGATTCGAAAGTCGGGGTGGACTTTCTTGAAGTAGTCGATCGATCCGCCCGTTCCGATCATTCTTCGAACGTTTCCTCGAATCAAAACAGTCTTCTTGAGCTCGTAGCTCCCTGGAAAGAAAAGAGTCGAGGCACCTGAATCAATGGCGTTTTGAAAGGCATCAGACGAATCGGTCTTCGCAGTAGGATCAGCACCGAAATCGTCCACATTCACCCATTTTGTAGGCTCTTCCATGTAAGGTGTTGGAGGCTCTTTGATGCTTATTCGCAATGATCCACTTCGAGAATCAAACAACCTCGTTGCTTCATGCGAACAATACTCTTCAATATTGGGGCCTTTGCTCCCTGGTTTGTCCTCACCCACGATACGGAATGCTGCAGCGGAGTCAGGTGTGATCACGTCTCCAAGGGCTCTGCCATAACCATTGGTTACAATATCGCGAAGGAAGA
Organism: Pirellulales bacterium; assembly: GCA_038223525.1. Lineage (GTDB taxonomy): Bacteria > Planctomycetota > Planctomycetia > Pirellulales > Pirellulaceae > JBKCUI01. The sequence goes on along the minus strand of JBBRGW010000073.1, from coordinate 8,389 downwards.
TCCGGCCGTTATTGAAGTTGACGATGGCCGGTATGTTCTTAGCCTCGCTATGCCCCCGAAGTTCCGCTTGCACGAGGCAGCAAGAACCGTACGTTTGTATTGCCGGTACGGCGTTCTCGCTAAGCAAGCTTCGGATGCTGATCGCTTGCCCCTCATTGGTGAAACCGAATTGTTTCTGATTTCGCAATGTGATGTGTTCGAAGGTCTGACCATTCACTGAGCGCGACGTGCTTATACCCCGTTGAAAACCAACCACTTCGCAATTGCTAACGAGAAGCGGGCCATTCATATCGCGATGGCCAAGATCGATACCAACTAGTCCGCTCGCTCGGTTAGCAATAAATCGGCAGTTGCGAATAGCGCCGGAGTTATTGGAGTAAAACTGCAGTCCAATGGCTCCGGGATTACCGGCTCCGACATCGAATGTGAGGTCCTGTACGTAGTTGTGAAACCAATCCGCAGAACCGAAACCACCGCACCACATCATGCTCGACGGTTTCGATGCATCGACAAACACGTCGTCTTTCAAGCGGATGATCGTTTTCGAAACACTTTCACCTTGTAGCCAGTTCTTCCCCCATGCCGCTTCGCCGTTGGCGTTCGTCTTGGACCAGTTCAGTGTTTTGGAAATAACGTAGGTACCATTTGGAAAGAATAGGATCCTGCCTTTTCCCATCACATCGAGTAAGGCTTTTTGGATCGCATCCGAATTGTCTTTTCTGCCATCCCCGAGGGCGAAATAGGGTGCCTTGGTAACATCCACAATAGAGGACGAAACGGGAAATCGCATGCGGACAGACTCGTCAAAAACAGCACCGATAGGCCGATCGCTTGCCGGCATTTGCAACGGAAACAGGACAATCAAACTGGATAGCCGAATGAAAAAGTGCATCGCGTCCACTATAATTTGCAAAGAAAAAGAACTTTTGTAAGTAAGAATTAGTTTTGCAACCTGACTAACGCCCAGGTCGACTGTCAAACTCAAAACCCAGAACTGCAGTGCCGAGCGGACGCAAGCAGCGCCCGCCACGAGAGAGTAGAACAGTTCCACCTTCGACCGTCCACTTTTTCCGGCAGCCTAAACCAATGAATTCACCCAGATTAGAATCGCACGAACTCAGTTGCATGGAGATTTGGAGCGGACATCGTTCGGTCGAAAACAGTGCCGTCAGCCGCGGGGTAGAGGCATGGATCTTTAGCGAGCCCTATCACGGTGAATCGAATGGTGGGGATGTTCATTACATGTCGCTGTGCGTCGGAGGGATCGTGACCCGATTGGTGCTCGCCGATGTTTCGGGACATGGCAGTGAAGTTGCTCAGACTTCAGGCGCCCTCCGCCGTATGCTCCGCAAGTTTATGAATTCAAAGAGTCAAGATCGACTCGTGGAAGCGATCAACCGCGAGTTCACTCAGCTTGAGCAGAACCGACGATTTGCCACGGCGATCGTGCTGACTTACTTGAGCCACAAACGCAAACTGCTCATCACTAATGCCGGCCATCCGAACCCGCTGCTCTACAAGCAGTCGACTGGGGAGTGGCGTTTTCTGTCGCAGGATCAACCCGATAACCAAGACATTCCGAGCAACCTACCTCTGGGCATTGAGGAAGAAACGCCTTATACAAATTATAAATTATGGATCGAGGATGGGGATCTGTTGGTCCTCTATACGGATGCGTTCGTGGAGGCGATGAACGTCGATGGGAAACAATTGTGTGAAGCGGGTTTGTTGCGACTAATGCAGCCCATCTCACCCGGGAAATCTAGCGCCGACGTTGGACGCCAGATTCGGCGAGCGGTTCTCGAATATTCGTCGGGAACTTCCGATGATGATCAGACCCTGATTGTTCTCAAGTTTGGTAAAGCCAAAAGCGCACCGGGCATCAGGGAGCGTCTCGGTGGATACGCTTCCGTGCTGCTTGGCGAAAAACGTGGATGACGCCGCTCCGTGGGCTAGACATTATGACATGGCCGCGGCGACGACGATCGCAATTCCAAATTTTTAACAGCCCAGCCTTAGTTCTCAACTTTTGCGACTGCTCTCCTCGCCCCTTAAGCGGAGCGGGCGGAGAAGGGCTTAAGGGGGCGAAATCGCAATGGTATCGCCTTCACTCACAGCCAAGGCCATGGCGGTCGAACGGAAGGGACTTAAAACTTTTGGCACTTTCAGGTTCATCCTGTGTACTTTACTGGTTTACCATGTCGTCGAGCTGACGGGCTGCAGTATGGGTCAAGAAACGTCGCGAGATGTAGTCTCCCAGATCGTGCAGTTGCATCGAAAACTCTCGCAACCGGCTTCTCAATATCGAGCGTTCTTCTTTCCCAGTTTCATCTTTAACAATGTCTTCTCCTAACGCATCAGCGTCAAACAATCGAAGGTTGCCACGGCATTCCGTGATTTTTTTGCGATAGCGCGCTACTTCGGATTTGTCCGCCGCTGGCAATGCGTCCAAATGCTGAAGAATCTGAACAAACTGGAACGCCAAACCCCGAGGATTGGAAGGGTCGACAACTAGCAAGTCCAGGACCGGTCCTATCTCATAACTCATCATATAACGGTATCGGTACGTCATGGAGCTGTCACAGATTTCGAGCAAGGCTTCCAGCAGTTGCCTAGAGCTCTTGGAGTATGGGACCAACATCTGTTCGATGAGGCGAAGCAGGTTCTGGGCTCGATCGATGCGACGGCCAAGATCCAAGAAATGCCAACCGGGTCCTCGAGTCATGCTCTCCGATGCAAGTCCAGCGAACGCGGACAAATGGCTAATCATCTGATTGAGTGTCGACAGCGCTTCGCCCATGCGTTCGCGTTGGCCTGGCCATGGAGCCAATGTCGAGTAGTCGAGACGACTCAGTATCTGCCAAGAGTCTAGACTCAGTCGATCGCGAATCGTCTCCGCATTCCGCATGATGCGACTGGCCGCATTGGCTAATCCATCGACTTGGTTTTGGTCGAATACAAAGTTGAGAACGGATTGCCTCATTTCATGGAGCGCAATCGTTTCGTCTCGCGGTGGTTCGACAGATAGTTTCGAGCTCTCGCAAAGCGCGTGGACGACTTGCCACTGAGATGGCAATGAATCTGAAGTGACTTCCGAAGTCAATTGCGAACTGCAATACCTTGCATGTTTGGCCATGAATTCCATGCGTTCCGCAAATCGTCCGAGCCAGAACATATGTTCGGCAACTCGGCTCGGGAGATCCATCGCTGTTCTTTTCAATTCCACATTCTGTTTGCCGGACGAGAGCAAGCTGAGGGGCTTAACGGGCCCTCGGTTCAGCACCCACACGTCCTTGCTCATCGAACCGCATACGAGACTCTCGTCGAGCTTTTCGGCGGAGTCGGCAACGCGAGCGACCCCGCCAGGCATGATTTCCAGTTTGCCCTTCGTGGCACATCCAAACAATCGGATTACGGACGGCCAAGCGACAACATGATTATTGACCCAAGTCGGGGTCCTACCAAACTGCGGAATCGCGGTTGCCACATATCGCCAGGGAGTCTTGCGAATATCGGCCGCAAACGCTTCTCGCTGAAAGGAGCTCAAATGGGCTCCATGAGTTTGATTTGCGGAATGACGCACAAACGAGTCCCGCAACAGCAGTCGATCCATGTTGGCAATCACATACTCCATCGAATCCCGATCGCCGCACCACCACATAGGTATGCTCGGGAGCAAAAGCTCTTGATTGAGCAGCTCTTTGCATAGTCGAGGCAAAATCGCTGCAACGGCAGGAATCTCCGTCCAACCTGTCCCTAGACCATTCGCCAACAGCACTTTGTTTTCCCGTTCCGCTTGCGCCAATCCAGGAATGCCTTCACTGCTCGATGGATCGATCTCGAGAGGGTCGCACATCGAGTCCGGTAAGCGGCGAAGAATACTATCGATGCGAACGAGCCCCCCCAAGGTCTTGAGGTAAACCGCGCCGCCACGGACCGTTAAATCCGTAGTTTGTGTAAGCGTATATCCAAGGTAACGCGCCAGGTAAGCGTCTTCAAAATAGGTTTGGCTTTTGACACCCGGGGAAAGCAATGCAGAACGCGCATTCTTCTCACGAAAAGGGACCGACTCTTGTAAGGATTGTCGCAATGAGGAAAAGAAACCTGCCAGTCGTTGAACTTGCAATTTCTGAAAGTCTTCCGACAAGATCCGGGACATAGCGATCCGGTTTTCGACGGCATGACCACAACCGCTTGGTCCTTGCGTTCGATCCGCTAACACTTCCCATCGCCCCGAGTTCGATCGAGAAATTTGGGCGGCATAGAGATAGAGCTTGCGAACTGCGACCGCGTTGGGGGATTGCTTTGCGGGCCGCAAAAAAGCAGGGCAACCGTAGAGGAGTTCATTCGGGAGAACGCCTGTAGCTAACAGCCGTTGTTCACCATAAACATCCTGGAGCAATAGATCGAGAACCTGCATGCGCTGTTGCATGCCATCATACAGATAAGCCCACTCTTTGGACTCGATGACAAACGGAATAGGGTCTAGATCCCATGCATGCACCGCCCCGGATTTGATGAACTGACCGGTCGAGGCGGGCGGATTGTCTTTGAGGGATTGTTTCGCCAGTCGCCAACGGACGTAAACCTCGGGGCCAGTAAGCCTGGGCTCGACGCCGATCAGGCGACGATAACCGGTTCGTACTTCGCCATCAGGCGTTGTCAGTTCATCAAACGGACCATCAAAGGTACGATACGCGGACAAAAGCTCCGTGATCGCGTCCGCATCCCTACTATTTGAATCTGGCATCCATTCCCCATTTACTTTGATTCGAGTGGAATTAGGCGACGGGCGGACTATCTGTCGTTTGGGACCACTGCCCGAACGAATCAAAGGAAGGGACGATGGTCCCATCCGAAGGTACTCCCTGCCGATCGCCTTGTTCGCATTAGCTAATAAAGCTGGACAACTTTTCCTTGATCTGATTCAGCAACGCCTTAAAGGAATCTCCAACGCCTGGCAAAGCCGAGATCTTCTCGAGGATAGGGTTGAGCTTTACCAGTTGTGCTTTGATAATACTACCCATCATTGTCCTTTGCCCTTCAGGCAACGCGCCGATCGAAAGTCCAATACCATCTACCTTGGAAGCCATCTCTTTAAGAGCAGGCATAGCAGCGTCGGCTCCGGCGGAGTCTTGGATAGAGCTTAGATTGGTCATCAGTCCGTCCATCATTCCATTGATGCTAGTCTTTACCACATCGGCGCTCGCGTCGACCGCGCTGTTTACCATACTCGCCTGTCCTTGCTTGGCATCCATGGCAGTGCGATTTGCATCGACGGTCTTCTCCTTTACCGCATCGAGCTCTTTCTTGCCATTGTTGAAAAGGAAGAAACCTGCAGCGACAATGGCAACGATCACTGCGACGGGTACTATCAGCTTGCCTATACCACTTCCAACTTCCGACGCAGCTTGATTGGCGGTACCAGCGACGTTGCTCGCGAGCGATTGGAAACCTGGAACCGAATCGAGCGATAATCCTTTCGGCATCGCAGCTGAGATATTCCCTTTTTGTTCGCTGAAGAGCTTCGCGATCCCAGTTCCATCCGGCTTAGCGCCCTTAAACGAGGCTCCAACAGATGCCAGCACCATGGGTGCTAGATACCCCAACGCGGACTTGACGATTGCAACATTGACCCCAGTAAACTTCGCGATAACGTTTGCGATCCCATCGACGACATTACCACCTAAAAGTCCACCGAGCAGGCCACCACCGCCACTCATCGCGTTGCTTCCAAGCATCTTGCCGAGATCGCCGAAAACGCTTGAATCCATGCCATTGATGGACTTTGCAAGTTTATCCGCGCCGGTTTTGGTCGCAGCGATGGAACCCAATCCAGAAAGTACACTTGGCAGGCCGGCACTGAGTATCTTTCCCATGTCGGCGTCCTTAGCGCCGATCATGCCCCCGAGTTTTTTACCAACGTCTCCCATCATTTGCTCTTTGAGCATGTCGACTAAGTTCACGATATTCGCCTTCGCCAGAAAAGGATCTTGTTTTTCCAATCCAACGAATATACCAAAATTAGCATTCCTGTAATGCGAGAGCCGTTGCTGATTTAACGGTAGTCCTGACTGCATCACCTAAGCAATTATTTCTCGACGTTCGGAAACGGATAGCAAACTTTAGTACAACGTTACAAAAAGATCGCAAAAGACTACTTCTCTTACTCCCTCAATGCTGATAACCGAAAAGTGAGGCAATTGCCTTGCATCGGGTCGCTCCAAACCCGTTGCCCATTTGTGTTTCTCACGGTCTACCGCTCCAACGATTCGACCGGGAACTCCATCAACACTTAGTGCAACTGCCCCGATTCCAACCCATCCTGCTAAGTCTTACCGTGGAGAAGTGTTTATGCGCACCCTCGTGGCGACCGCTATATTGATAGCGGCCTGGGCGTCGATTGCTTCGGCGAACCAACTGACGTCTCTTTTTAAATCAACCAATCACGATTTCGGTACCGTCGCTCGAGCGGCCAAAACCGAGTATCGATTCACATTTGAGAATCCCTACAATCAGACCATCCATGTCCGAAGCGTTCGGACCTCCTGCGGATGTACGACACCCTCGGTGGAAACCGAAACCGTCGCGCCAGGCGCTCGCGGCAGCATCCTAGCTAAATTCAACACGGGCACTCATACGGGTTCTCGTGCAGCCACTCTGACGGTGACCTTTGACAAACCTACGTTTGGCGAGGTCCAGCTTCATGTCAAGGGCTATATCCGTTCCGATGTGGTGTTCCAACCCGGCGAAGCAACGTTTGGTAACATCCAACAAGGGACACCAAAGACGATTGAAGTCGCTTTGGACTATGCAGGCAAGCCAGCTTGGCAGATCAATTCCGTAACGTCAAGCGATTCTTTTATCACAGCGGTTCCCACCGAAGTGTCCCGGCAAAACGGTCGAATCCGATACGCGCTCGCAATTTCCATCGCTGCCGATGCCCCGGTCGGACCGTTGGAGAGCGAGCTCGTCGTTCACACCAACGATCGCAACTTGACCACAGTTCCTCTTCGGTTGATGGCCAACATCGCTCCGGAAATCTCGATTTCACCACAGACTTTGTCGCTAGGCGACGTTGTACAAGGAGAGCCGATCAAGCAGCTGATCGTACTCAAAGGGCATCAACCCTTTTTGATCAACTCCATACAAAGCGATGAGTTTGATATCGAATCCAATCTCAGTGAAGACAACAAAACGCTGCATGCACTTCCTCTGATCCTAAAACCCAAGGCAGCTGATTTTGGAACAGAAATCAAAGGCAAGATTACCTTTACAACAAATTTGCCTGAGAAACCTCAAATAGACGTGGGGACAGTTTTCCGGCTCAAATCGACATCCGCAAAGTAATCTTTGCTACGATCCTCGCTTCGCTGCCACAAAAAAGTTTGTGGCAGCGCTTTGGCAATATCATGCAAAAGAATGCGCAAACTCTGAAAAGGGGGGTCGACCTGTTTGACCAATTGCCGGGTAGCGTCTAATCTCATTGCGTTTCAATACCCTCCACCGAAACGCTGGCTCGATGAACTTGTTTTACGATGAACGTGACGATTCGGTCCATCAAAGGCGAGGAAGCCGCATCCTCTACTGGCTCGACGACTTGCGAGCCATACCTATCAGCGAGAGCGAACCCGAGGACGCAGGTTTTCTGTTTTCCGTTGCTGGTGCGATAGCCGATTACGAGGATCTCGTTGTCGATCGCCCGCTTATCTACGACCGCGTCGAAGACCGCCTCCCCTTGATGAGCCTCGAGTCCGTACTGGATACTATGAATGCGGCGTCGGTCGAAGTACCCATGTCCCAAACATGGCGATTGGCATGGAACGATACACTTCCAGAAGACCTCGTGTACCCACTGTTTGTGCGAGCATCGGATAGTTCGCTCAAGTTGGCCGGGAGCATCTCGCGAGTGCGGAACGCCAACGAGTTGCAATTGGAAGCGGCTGAATTGCGTCGTTTGCTCGGTTGGAATGCGCTCGTAATGGCTCGAGAGTGGAAGGAATGCGTTCAGGCGGGAACGGGTACGTACGGTACTTTGCCACAAGAGATACGCGTTTGGGTTATAGACGGCAAGCCATTTGCATGGTCCTTTCAACATCTCAACGAGATCCCCAAGCCGGATGGATTCCCTCCCTCGCAATCCGATCTAACGCAACTAGGCACTCTCGCTGAGAACGTTGCGTCGGCCTTTCATTCTCGCTGTGTGGTGGTGGATTTCACCCGCGAGTTACAGAGAGGCTGGACGTTTGTTGACGCAGGTTCAGGAAGTTCAGCCAGTACGGATCACGAAGGCGTGTTCAAAGCTGTGGCATCCATGGATTTGTTCAACCGCGACAAGGCGGCGGGCGTCAAGCTTTACGTCAAGCGCGTCTTCATCATGGACGACGCG
>JBBRGW010000072.1:0-12039 GCA_038223525.1 Pirellulales bacterium | reverse complement strand
TCTGTCATCATTGCACCGAATACCAAGCTTGTCATCGAACAATGCGCATCCGAAATGAGCCACCGAAGCCCATCCTACGAAGATGTCGGGGGGGCCAAAGCTCAATTGCAACGCATCCGCGAAATGATCGAACTGCCGCTCAAATACCCAGAGGTATTTGAACGACTTGGCGTTAATGCGCCGCGCGGTGTGCTCCTCTATGGACCACCCGGATGCGGAAAGACGCTCATCGCTCGCGCGATCGCACATGAGTCCGACGCCAATTTCTTTGTCATCAGCGGCCCCGAAATCATTCATAAGCATTATGGGGAAAGCGAAGCACATTTGCGAAAAATCTTCGAGCAAGCGAGCAAACAAGCGCCCAGCATTATCTTCCTCGATGAGATTGATTCCATCGCACCCAAACGCGAGAACACCGTTGGCGATGTCGAAAGACGCGTGGTGGCTCAATTGCTCACGCTCATGGATGGACTCAAACAGCGTGAAAACGTAATCGTTATTGCCGCGACCAATCTGCCCAACTCGATCGATCCAGCACTTCGCCGGCCTGGTCGATTTGATCGCGAAATTGAAATCACCATTCCAGACCGCTCCGAGCGACTCCACATTTTGGAGATCCATACACGCGGTATGCCTCTGGAAGACGACGTCGACCTGCGGCACTTGGCCAGTATTACGCATGGGTTTGTTGGCGCCGATCTTGAGGCACTATGCCGTGAGGCGGCGATGGTCTGTTTGCGCAAACTGCTTGACCGAATCGATTTCTCGCAAAAGCGAATTCCTTACGCCCAGCTCGCTTCGTTGCGTGTGAAGATGTCCGAGTTCGTACAGGCCTTTCAATCGGTGGAGCCCTCCGCGATTCGAGAAGTGTTTGTCGAGGTGCCGAATGTCCATTGGGATGACGTGGGTGGATTGGAACCAATCAAGCAAAAGATTCGTGAAGCCATTACCTGGCCATTGATGTACGAGTCATTATTCACCCAGGCTAAAGTGCGGCCGCCGCGCGGTATCTTGCTCGCCGGGCCTCCCGGGGTCGGCAAGACCCTCATCGCCAAGGCAGCTGCGACGGAGAGCCAAGTCAATTTCATTTCGATCAAAGGTCCCGAGCTTTTGTCAAAATTTGTCGGTGATTCGGAGAAAGCGATCCGCGAAATATTTAGCAAAGCCAGACAAGCGGCGCCCTGTTTGATGTTTTTTGATGAAATCGATGGACTGTGTTCAACGCGACAATCGGGTCTTCAAGACTCGGGGGTTGCGGGTAGGGTCCTAAGCCAATTCCTCGCCGAGATGGATGGCATCGAGGATCTAAATGGCGTCTTTGTCTTGGCTGCAACCAATCGCCCAGACATGGTCGATCCCGCATTGCGCCGATTCGGGCGATTCGAACAGACCATCGAAGTTGGCTTGCCCGACGTGGAGAGTCGCAAGGCGATTTTGAAAGTTCATCTGCATCACCGACCCTTAGCCGAGGCGCTCGATTTAGACGACTTAGCTACACGCACAGAAGGCTTTTCCGGGGCGGATATTGCGTCGTTCTGTAGCATGGCCGCTCGATCGAGCATTCGAAGAGCTGTAGCCCAACTCAAGCATGACGCGGATCTTCCACAGGATCTCCGAATTCGCAAAGAAGATGTTTTGGAATGCTTACAGGAACAACAAGATATAGTCAGGGCAAAAGGGAATGAGTAGCAACACAACATTAGCACCATCCGAAACATCCGCAACAACGCAGCACGCAGAGCCCTCATCCGACGAACTCCAGGCACTCTACTTGCTTGGCTTTTCCTCTGGCTTGCTCCATGGCGGCAAACTAGATATCGAGGCCACCCGCATGCTCGATCTCTTGGAAATCGAGTCGATGGCCGCGGGACGCGCGATCGCTTGGTTCAAGAAAATTGAACGAAGTGATTTTGAAGGCGATCAGGGTGAAAAGAATCTTGCGGACATTCAATGGCTAACACCACGCGTCATAGCGCACGAACGGGTTGTGTCTTGTTTGAGCAAACAGTTCACATTTTATCCCGCACGCTTTGGAACGCTCTTTTCTTCCGAAAAAAAACTTGAGGCGTTCACCAGAAGTTCAGCCGATACTCTTTTCGGCTTCTTTAAAACGGTTGGTCAGAGGCTGGAGTGGGGGCTCAAGTTCTATGGCGATACTTCGCGCGCTGCTCAGATCCTAGCACAACGTGATGGAATGATAGAAAACGGAAAGCCGGTCGGAGGAGCGAACTACCTTAAGTTACGACAAATGCAGCGTGAACGCAGTTTCTCCACACAAAAAGTCCTCAGCGATGGGCATGTAGTCGCGCTTCGTTCTCTCGAATCGCTCTTCCATTCGATTGTAGTACGGAACGTCGTTAATGGGAAAAACGAGGCAAGCAAAGACGAACTCATCTGCAATCTTGCGATACTAGTTGACCAAGCCGAATCGGAACAACTGCTGCACTGGACCGATCAATGGAATCAGGATCAGGCATCGCAATGGGGACTAAGGGTTGAGATTTCTGGTCCATGGCCCGCCTACAGTTTTTGTCCTTCTTTATCACCAAACCAGTCTACAGACATAGCACCTAACCAATCCATGAGGGCAGCATGAGTGCGTCGATCTATGCCGCGGATCCGTTCGTGGGAAGCCGATCCGGAAAGCGATACCTAGTCTACGCCATCGTTTCTGGCCAAGGCATGGAGGCTAGATGCCTTCAGGACGAAGAGGGGATGGAACAAGTCGAATTTGTTGAAGCCGATAGCCTCAAAATTGCAATTCGAACCATGCATCCACCTTATGAACCATGCGATGCAACAATGGACAGATTGCAAGATTTTAGCGACATCGTTTCTCGTTTGCATCGAATGGGGGATATCCTGCCATTTCGTTTCGGAACTAGCCTGGCAGTAGAGGATCTAGCTGATTTCCTATCGCCTCGAAGGGATAATTTTCTGAACATCCTCCAGCGGGTAGCGGGCTGTACCGAGATCAACATTCGCTGGGCACTGCCTACTGGTACACTGCCCACCGGTGCATGCTCCAACGAAGAACCCCAGGAGTTTGACCCTTCGGTGCCGGGGATTACCGGGTTCGAATATATGCGGCGAAAGCGGCGCATCAAGCTCAATGAACACTACTTGGAATCGAGTGCTCTTGCGGTGGCCGAGTGTTTGCAGCAGTGGATCGGCGAAGGTTGCGTAGCAATCAATTGTAACGTCCAGTCGATGAAAGCAATTCGTCCAGAGGTGGAACATGCGTGTATGTATTCGGTCGCTCGGGTAAATCTATTGGTTTTGCGCAAAACAGTGATTCACGCGATGAACACTGCATCGTCTGCGATGTTGTACTCCACCAAGCCAACTTTAGTCAGCGGTCCGTGGCCACCATTTTCATTTATTGACCGCACAGAGGGTCACACCCACATGGTGCCTCGGGCGGTTGAGTCAACCAGTTTTTTGGAAGCGAATGCGTAAAGTTTTATACTACGCAAAAAAACGCAATTATGCGTTAGTATCCAACAAGCCACTAAAACAGTGGCATGATACTTTGTTGGTGATTTGTATTGAGCGTTCGTTATGAAACAACGAAAGCAAAATACATATAGAGGTCCCGTCCTAGGCAAGAATCGAGGTTCTCTTCGATCTGTATTGGGAGATCGCTCGTTGCGACCTGGGGCTGTGATTCAGTGATGATAGTTACTCAAAAAGAGATTGAGGAGTTTAGAAATGGCATCAGTACAAAAGACAACTGATTCGTCAAGCTTGGCTGAAGTTGTTGACCGCATTCTGGATAAGGGTGTTGTGATCGACATTTGGGCGAAGGTTTCGTTGGTCGGTATCGAATTGCTTTCCATCGAAGCACGAATCGTTATTGCGTCGGTAGAAACCTACCTCAAGTACGCGGAAGCAATCGGCTTGACAGCAACTGCCGCTGCACCAGCCTAGTTTATGAATTAGCGGAGAGCTCAGGCCGGTCCCTCGATTGAAATCTATTTCAATCGATAGGACCGGCCTTGCTCGCCGCCCGCGTCACGATTCACCTAACGATATTTTTTGAGGTTCTGTATATGGCCAGTTTTCGCGAACAAATGCAACAGCTAGCAGACAACATAGCTCTGAGTCGACGCGAGCGAAAAACGTTCGTTGTGAAGAATCAAAGAGACCGCGAAAAGATGCGTCATGAAGTTGCGCAGGAGCGAGACAAAACGAAGCGAGACTTAGCTAAGCAATCGCGATGCTTAGTCAAATCACTCTCCGATTTCAATCGAAACAATAAAAAGGGCGTGGCTCGCTCCCTGAAAGACAGTCGGCAAGGGCGAATTATCAAAGCAAAAGCTTTCAAGAACTCGTTGCGTCAAGAGATCGCCAAAAACAGCCGATACGTGGCTCGTTTACTGCGACAAAACCATAGCGATCGGAAGCGCAACCAGAGGCAGCAAGTGCGAGAGTGCACGTTGACTATCCAATCCGTGCAAAAACAGGTGCAACGGATCCGGACCGCAACCAATCGGATGACGCGTTCATTCGCCAATGACCGCCAAGCAGCGAGGCTGATTTGGGCACGCTTGCAACTCGCGAACTCAGCCGGGCAAGCAGATAATACTCCAGCCACAACCCGTGGCATAGAAGCATTACCACCGATTGCGTCGATTCCAATTGCTAACATTGTGCCGACTCGATCCATTTCGACGTCGATGCCAAGTTTTTCTGGGCTAGCCATGCCACCCTCACCTTACTGAGATACGCTGCCAGACCCAACCGAAACTTGGTGCAAGTACAACGGGTTTTCATTCCATACCACTTTGTAAAGAACACAAGTCAACATGCACGATGCATCCCATCATCGAGGTGGAAGTACTCCCAAGACGCTTGGTGGATTGTCGGCAAACGGCAACTCGGCCGACTTCATTCCTCAGCCGGGATCTGACTTTGTGGCAACGGCGTCCGTAATTGAACTGACCAACCGAGCATTAGCCTACATTGAGATCGGTTATGCCGTCCACTTGTCTGGTCCGGCCGGCACGGGGAAGACGACGTTAGCTTTGCATATCGCATCTCAAATTGGCCGCAGATGCACTTTGCTTCATGGCGACGATGAGCTCCGCGGTTCCGATCTTCTGGGCAAGGACGCAGGCTATCGGCGCCAATCGGTACGCGACAACTACGTCAGTTCGATATTGAAAACCGAAGAAACCGTTTCGCTCATGTGGAGCAACAACAGGCTAACCACAGCCTGCGAACAAGGCCACACGGTTATTTATGACGAGTTTACACGCTCACCAGCCGCCGCGAATAATGCATTCTTGAGCATTTTAGAAGAAGGAATACTGAGTATTCCATCGTCGGGACAAGACAAAAATTATGTTCGAGTGCACTCCGACTTCCGAGCTATCTTTACGTCGAATCCTGAAGAATACGTTGGAGTGCATAAGTCCCAAGACGCACTTCTCGATCGAATGATCACCCTGGAGGTTGCGCATCAAGATCGCGAAACTGAAATCGCAATCGTCCAAGCCAAAAGCAGCCGATCGATCGAAGAGGTCACCGCGATTGTAGATATCATCCGAACCATGCGAGAAAAGTTTGGAGGCAGGAATGGCCCAACGATTCGCGCTGCATTGGCTATCGCTCGTATTTTGGACCACCGCAAGGGTAGTGTTACAATTACCGATCCCATATTTCTTTCAACCTGTCAAGATGTTTTGTTTTACAACGCTTCACGACAATCAGCGAAGCCCTTTTCACGCGTCGAATTGGAATCCCTAGTCCGCTCGGTGTTGAATGTTCCGGCAGCGAAAAATGCGTTCCTATTGCGAAAGCAACCAACGCAATCTGCAAACCTATCCGCTGCCAAGGAACTTCAACTCACCGAGCCTGAAACGGCCAATCGAGTTAAAACTACCATCGATTCCGTATCGCAGAGTATTGCCGATCTGAGCAATGAAACCATTGCAGTCGTTGCACTGGGCAACAAGGACGCTGCAAGCGTTCAAGTTTCAGAAAAGAAAGCCGGCTCAGCAATTCTTTCCGATGAAACAAATGGCAGTGACGCAATACTTGAAACGGTCAGCCGACGTCTTCCGAGACCACCCATGTTTGAATCCTCTGGCATTGCAAGCGGTGGAGTGGTCGCGAAGAAATAATTCTTCAAAACTACGATACTTCTTTTTGCAATTGGATTCATTCCATGAGAAACGCTTCGCCCCGTCGGGGTCTGCACAACATGCGTTCGCGCACGACTCGTAGAGCCACCGCCGCACAAACAAGTCCTGAGCTCTATCTCAAGTTGACATCCCTGGAAATCGAGCGATCACGGCGCGTCACTGAATTCGAAAATCTTTCCGAACGCTTACGATCTCTCGCAGAGCGAATCCGAACCATTTCGGAGGAACAGGCAGAGTTGCGTCTACGTCTCGAAGGATCGCAACTAGGGTTGGCCATTTCGCAGACATCGCCAACTAAGCAAAACAACAACGTCGGTTTCACCTACTGAGTGTAAACACGCACTTGTTTTGGTGAATCGCAAACGCGAGCTTCGGACTTCTAGGGATCAAAACTGTAACTAAACTGCATTCCGCGGCCATCGCCGTCGGTTCACGAAACTCGAAAGGGAATGGATTCATGTCTACTGAAGCAGAAACTGCAACTGGGTTTTATGTTTATGCCTTTCTTAGAGCCTGCGACCAGCAAGCCGTTTTAGACTCGCAGTTGAGCGGCATCGAGGAGGCGCAAGTGACCGTGGTTTCGCGAGGTAATCTTGCAATTGCGATTTCACCCATCGTAGCCAAAAAAATACGCCCTCAGCGCAAGTTCCTCGCGGCCCATCAAGAGATCGTAACGTACTTATCGAAACACTGGAGTATGTTACCGGTTTCTTTTGGGCTGATTGCGGACAATGTCGACCAAGTACAGCACATACTCGAATCGAATCAAACGATTCTCAATGAGCAGATCGACCGCGTTGATAGCCATGTCGAGATGACTCTATCGCTCAAGTGGACTGCTGAGAACATTCCACAATATTTTGTCGATCGCTATCCAGAGCTGGCCGAGGCTCGCGCTGTGATCGTATCTGGAAACGCAAACCGTGACGAGCAAATCGAAATGGGGCGATTGTTTGAGGGGCTATTAAACCAAGAACGCTCGACGCACACCGACAAATTCCTGGAATTACTGCAACCCCTAACCAAAGAAATCGAAGTGCAACCGATTCGGCAGGAGTCCGACGTCATGAGACTCGCTTGCCTGATTCATCGCGATTCTGAAGAGGTCTTTAGCAAAGCCGTCTACTCGGCCGCCGAGATGTTTAGCGATGAGTTTGCGATAAGTTTCAACGGGCCTTGGCCCCCATACAGTTTTGTGAAATTAGCCCTCTCAATGGAGTGACCTGCCATGTTTTACTTGGATGATCTTGTCATGTCCCCTTTCAAAGGCTTCCTTTTCATTGCAAAAGAAGTGGCCAAAGCGGTTGAGCAAGAAAAGGAAAAAGAGCGAACAAATAATATGGCCGAGCTTTCCTCGCTGCATGCGAGGCTCGAAGCAGGCGAGATAACCGAAGAGGAATTTGACGAACGGGAGGCGGAACTCCTAGATTTGTTGGAAGGTGAAGAGTAAAGGATTCGTTAAACCCAGAAGGAGTTGGATCATGTCAGATGAAAGTGATTATCTCGCAAAGAATATTTCGCTTTGTGATGCGCTAGATCGACTTCTTAACAAGGGAGTTGTTATCACGGGTGATATCACTATCTCCGTGGCCGGAGTGGACTTGCTCTACATCGGACTGCGTGGATTGGTATGCGCCATCGATGCAATGGGAGAACTACCCGCCAGCTTGGCCCGCCATCCAAGAGCAGCCGTATCTGGGGAGGGAATACGATGAATACTGCAGAAAGTAGTCTATTCGAATCTCCCAACTCACTGCTTGCTGAAGCGATGATGGCGACCGCTGCTGCGGGACGCCGTGTAGAGCTCAATGCGGAAAACGCGGCCAATGGTTTGGGACGGCTAGCAGTAACCATCGTAAACCTGCTTCATGAACTTTTGGAACGCCAAGCCATTCGCAGAATGGACAACGGTTCCCTCACCGACCAGGAAGTCGAGAGACTCGGCGAATGCTTGATGAAGCAATCGGAAGCAATCGACACACTCTGTGTTGCCTTCGGCATCGGAAGAGAAGAACTCAACCTGGACCTAGGCCCGCTCGGAAAGCTAATGTAACGCTTTCTCAGTCATAAACGTATGAAATTAAAATAACAATTACACAAACAACGGACTGTTAGAATATGAGTACTACTAGAATCCCGACCGCTACCTCCTCCTCATCCATTGCGGACATTCTCGAGCGAGTGCTCGATATGGGAGTCGTTATTGCAGGCGACATTCGCATCAAGTTAGTTGACATCGAACTGCTCACCATCCAAATCCGATTGGTTGTCTGCTCGATCGAAAAAGCCCGCGAGATCGGCATGGACTGGTGGAATGTTGCTCTGGATAAAAGCAATGGAAAAGAGGCAATCGCTGCGAATGACGCAAGCGAACTCGCGATCCGTCTGGAATCGATGGAGCGCCGAATGAAGGATATGGAACGCGTTGGTGCCAAGACACGATAGTAAAATCATGAATCAAACACACATATTGAACGAAACGATAGCTCAAGTGGTTTGCTCGCCGATCGAAAGTCTGCAAATCGATCTCGGCAGGTTTTCTAGCAAGTTAGAGAGCTTTTGTAGCCATGCGGAAAGCACGCTCGATGGAAGCGACAATAGGTCCTCCAAACAGCGATATCCGTCTCGCAAGCTGACTCTTTCTCTGTTCGGAATCGTCGCAGCCGTAGCCACGTTGCTCAACGTGGGGATCGTGTTGGCTGGAGCGACCCATTCGCAATTAGTCATTTGCAACATCGGAATTGGAGTTCTCTATGTTTTGGTTGGAATGTGTGTCATTTCAGATCTAACGCGAGGAAGAACGCATTTCCAAAGCGAAAGACAAGTACTGCATGACAAACTAAAACGCGTGGCAGAACAACTCCGCGAACTAGTGCGAGAACGTCAGCATTGGAGCACCGAAGCAACACGCTCCAAATGGGCGACTGACAACGAGAACCTTAAATTAGACATGGCCAAACAACAGGTCGAATCGACACAAGAGAAGTTCGAACTCGCAAAAGAAAACATCCAACAAAAGGAGATGGCTCTGGAGGATTTGCAAGAGCAATGGAATTCTCAAAAAGCCGCCAACGCTACTATTCTCGCAGAGACGCTAGACCTCGATGCACGACGAACTCAATGCAAGGCTGATATCGACGCTTTGATGCAGCGTCAGGTACAGGTTGAACGTGAACTCAGTGGATCGACTCACGCTCACCTAGAAGCGGCCGGTAAACTGGAAGATTTGCAAGTGGAAGTTTCAGCATCTAAAGCAAGTTTGGCTGCCGCTTCCGTGACCTTGGCGTCAACCGCTGCGAGTTTGGCTGCAACCACTGCCAGTTTGAAGGGACTTGAAGAAGAATGCCTCACACGCACGATTGAGAACGATCGCATTCAACAGGAGAATTTGGCTCTACTACAATCGATCCGCGAAAACGAGACCAAGCGATCCCACGTCGAAGAGTCAATAACTTTGATAACCATAGAAATGGATGACCTGCGCATCGCCAACGAAGCTCGGAAGGCTAGTATAGCAAACGAACTTGCTGCGGTTGAACTCGCGATTCTCCATGCGAATCAAGAGCGAGAACACATTGAGGCAGAGACTAGCCAACACAAAGTCGATTGTGAAACCTGGATGAACAAGCTTGCAGAAACAAAGCGAAGTCAAGCGGAATGGGTCGATCAAGCGGTTGCGATTGAGAGCCAAGTCTTTCGGCAGCAAGAGACGATCCTTCTGGGCGAAGCCAATCTTCGTACGCTCCATGAGAACACGATTGAGACGCAATCTGAGCTAGACGCAATCGGGAGTGAATGGGGTGACGCGGAACGCCGCATCGCCATGCTGTTGACTCAATTAGCCAATTTAGAAAACTTGTCTGCAGTCAAACTAGCATCTGTTTCTATTGAGTCATCGCAAACTTTTGAAGCCGCAATAGACCCTGAGCAAATCGACCGAACTCAAGAGGAGATCGCTGTGCAAGCCGATCGCCACGAAGATTATCGGCAAGAGTTGGACGCGATTCGAACCGAACTGGATGAACGCCAATTGCTGATCGAGGATTCTTTCCAGAGTTCGCTCAAGTTGGCCAGAGATGCGGAAAAGTCATTGTCCGATGCGACGCGACGCGTCGAAATGATGACTGAAAAAGCGGATAGCTTGGCCGAGCAAGTTGAGGTGAAATCAACGGAACTATTTAGCTACAAACAAGACTTGATGGCGATCCGAGCCGAGATTCGAGAACTAGAAGCCTCCAAATTAGCCGCTGATGATCGCAACGAAGAACTTGCCACAGTGGAGCTGCAAATTGAAAGCCGACAAGACGAACTCGCTGAGCTGGATACGCAAGTCGCGGAATCCCAAGGACTGATTATTCGCAAACAAGAGGTCTTGGGTCAGATAGAGTCGCAACGAGCTGCGATTCAGGCGAAGCTAGAATCGTTAGAGCTCGAGCTATCTGATCGCAATCAAGCAATCCAACATCTTGAAGCGAAACAGGCTGAAATCATTAACGAATGTTCGCGACTTGACGAGGCAAGACGCGATAGTGTTGAGCAAGTCAGTGTTGCACAAAGCGATTTGGCGGAGATTCAAAATTGCATTCAAGAACAGCTCCAGAAGCATGAGCTACTCGTTTCAGAACACTTGACTCTTGGCAAAGAATGCGAACAGCTTGTTCAATCCAACAGAAGACTAGTGGAGCAAAATGAAGCAGCGGAATTCGAAGGAGAGAAGCTATCGCAACTATCCAATGAATGCTTGGAACTGGAGCTACAGATCGAGTATTCCAATAGACGACTGGAACGGTTGGCTGACGAACAGGATGCACTGGTGGAGGCTATCGAATCACAAAAGACGACCCTCGATATCGACTCGCTTCGTTCGCAAGAAATTCAATTGGAATTGCCTAGATTGGAAAGGAAATTAGCAACAGACCAAGTCAAGCAAATGGATTTGGAACGAGAACTGTGCGAACTGACAGAGATGATCGAATCAGCTCATATTGAGAAAACCGGAGTTGAATCAGACGAAAGAGCGGCCAAAACGAGAGTCGCTGAATGGACTAAGCGGGCTACCGAAATCGAGCAGGAATGCAGCGTTTCGATCGCTAAACTCCAAAGATTGAGCGATGAAGTCGAAGAGGCGGAAGGAATTGTTGAGCAATGGACAAAGTATATGGCCACACTCAAATGCGATCAAAAAAGCAAAGAGGAGTCCATTCAGGAGCTTGAACAACAGATCGGACAATTGAAAAATCAAGAGTCAATCGCAACCATCTCCTTACAAACTTCCAACGACGAACTCGAATCCTCGCAGTCGGAGTTGCACAATATACGAGCTGAATGCCAACAAGCCGAACTCGAATTGAAAACGGCATGCAACGAATTGAAAGCCACAATCCTGCGACAAGAATTAGAATCGGATCGCCAAGCTCAGTTCCAGTCTTCGGTGATGGATCTAGAGCAGCAATCGTTGGCAGTGGAAGCACAACTTGACGCTGCATTGCAACAGCTAGCGAACATGAACGAAGAACTGAAAAGTAAATCGCAACATCGAATGCAGATGGAGGAAGCGGTGGAAGAACTGCAGACGCGATTGCGATCTCAAGAAACCCAATTGAGAGACATTCGAGTAGAGCGGGACTCGCTAGCCATCGCGAATCGCAGCGTAGACTCTGCAATGGATGTAGCGAGAACTGAACTTGCTGAACTCGAATCGCGAATTGCGAATCTTGAACAAGTCGAGCAAGAGTGCAAAACGCGTCAAGCAACCTTGCAAGGATTGCTCGATCAGATTGAAGACCGCCGATCCGATTTGCTTTCGATAAAGAAGGATGTCGATTCGATGGAGGCAAAGAAGTCGGATCTGTGCAAGATTGAATTCGCCTACGAGCAGGAAAAAGTCAGT